>JANOQY010000289.1:0-1653 GCA_031414995.1 Betaproteobacteria bacterium | reverse complement strand
TCGATCTCGTGCGCACCCGTGAAGCGCGCGTGGCCGCGAATCACGCTCACGTTCTTCGCATTCGCCATCCAGTTGGTGACACCGGTTCGCGAGGCTTCAACGATGGCGTCTTTGCGCGCCTTAACCGCATGCATGTCGATGCGCGGCGGCTCATTGAGCATCACGCCGTACTCTGCCGCACGACGCGCCAACGCCGCCACCCGCGCCGATGCAACCAGCGTTTTGGTGGGGATACAGCCGTTGTTCACGCAGGTGCCGCCCATCAGGTCACGCTCAATCAGCACCGTTTTCAAGCCCTCGCGCCCGCAGCGCGCAGCCATGGCCGGCCCGGCCTGACCTGCGCCGATGACGATCACATCAAAATGTTCGCTCATGCTGATCTCTCCTTGAATTTTCAGTTAAAACCATCAAACACTAGCACTGGTGCGGTTCCTGGCATGCTTTAGCCCTGAACGGCACGCTGGACGTGCACTTTGCCACTTTTACTTCTTTTTAAGGCTGATCACCATCACCCCAACCAACACCAGCGCCGCACCGGCGAGTTGTAACGCCGTCACCGGCTCGCCCAGGAATATGGCGCCCATAAAAATGGTGGCAATTGGCCCGATGGAACTAATCATCGCCGCATTCGATGATCCGATCCGGCGCATGCCCTCGGCCATGAGAATGACCGGCAACACCGTGGAAACAATCGCCATCCAGCTAACAAGCGAATATACGCGCGGCGTCTGCGTGAGCAATACCGTCGGTGCATGCATGATAAAAAAATGCACCGCAATCGCGATGGTGGAAACAATCGATGCGTACGCAGCAAACCGCACCGCACCGATTCGCTTCACCATTTCGCCACCGCCGACCAGATACGCCGCGTAAAACACCGCCGACAGCAGCACCAACCCGCTGCCAAGCAGCACTTGCGCGGGATCAAATTGCAGATCGTGCACGAACACCAGCCCGATACCCACGTAACTGACGGCGAGCGCGAATACGTCGCGTTTGCCAATCCGATAGCCAAGTGCGAGCACCGATATCAACACTACGATGGTGGGGTTCAAAAACAGGATCAGCCGCTCAAGCGCCGCCGTGATGTATTGCAGCCCCCAGAAATCAAGCAGGCTCGCCGCGTAATAGCCCATCAGCCCCAGCAACACGACCGCGCGCCAGTCCTGATTCGACAACGCCTGCTGCCCGCGCGAGGACCACCATGCGATGAGCGCAAATAACGGCAGCGCGATCAGCATGCGCAACGTCAACAACGTGACAGGGTCAACCGCGTTCTTGAATGCCGTCGGGTCATCGTAAGCGAGCTTGACGAAAATAGCTTTGGCCGAGAACGCAATCGCCGATGCGAGCACCAGTGCGGCACCAGAAAGGTCAGTTTTAGTGGCGCTGCTCAACGTGCTATCCGTGAATTATTCTTCCATTTCCCGTTGTCGGGAGCAGGATTGAGGGAGAAGGAAACATTATCTCGGATTATTCACACATCAATTGCGTCCTGATTTTTTACGTCACGCAAAAACCGATGCAATCGAGCCGAACGCCGTTTGAACCGCTATAATCTCGCCTTCGACTAAAAGCCGCATCCGGAGAGGTGGTAGAGTGGTCGATTGCACCGGACTCGAAATCCGGCGTACGGTTATGCCGTACCGTGGG
>JANOQY010000288.1:0-6735 GCA_031414995.1 Betaproteobacteria bacterium | reverse complement strand
CAACTCGGTGCCGCTCGCGTTGATACGGTAGCGCACAAATTCCCCCAAAAATTCGCGCTCGATGATGTTGCCGGGGATATTGATGGCGCGATTTAAACCGTCTGTCAGTGTTGTTGCGTTCGTGCTGATGCTGATCGTATGCGGGCGTAACGCCAGCGCGGCGCGATTGCGGGTGTGGTCAAGTGCGTGGTCAGCCGTGGTTGCAGGTAGCGATAGTTTTCCCAGTAACGCAGATGAAAAAGTGCTGCCCGTTTCAGTATGCTCAATATCACCTTCGATAAAGTTGATGGTGCCAACAAAGTTGGCAACGAAGCGATTGGCCGGCGTATCGTAGAGCTCCATCGGCGTGCCGATTTGCTGAATGACGCCCTGATCCATCACCGCGATGCGGTCGCATGTGGTCAACGCTTCTTCTTGATCGTGGGTGACAAAAATGGTCGTGATGCCGAGTCGACGTTGCAATGATTTCAATTCCTGTCGCATCTGCACGCGTAACTTGGCGTCGAGATTAGACAGCGGTTCATCGAGTAACAATACCTTCGGCTGAATGGATAGCGTGCGAGCCAGCGCAACACGTTGTTGCTGGCCGCCGGAGAGTTGATTGGGCCGTCGCTGCGCAAAATCCGTGAGCCCTACCAGTGCTAAAGCGTCTTTCACTTTCCGGTCTATTTCAGCACGCGGGAGTTTGCGTTCCTCCAATCCAAACGCAACGTTTTTTTCTACCGTCATGTGCGGCCATAACGCATAGTTCTGGAACACCATGCCGATATTGCGCTGCCACGGTGGAACCTGGGTAATGTCGCTGCCGTCAACGGTGAGTTGCCCGCTTTGCGCGAAATTAAAACCAGCGATCAAACGCAGCAGCGTGGACTTTCCCGAGCCGGAAGGGCCGAGCAGGGCAAAGAATTCTCCGGGTGCAATCGTGAGTGTGATGTCTTTAAGCACCTGCGTTTTACCGTAGGCCAGCGCAATATTTTTGCATTCAACTTGAACCGGTTTCATGGACTACTCCAATTTTGCGCTGCTGGTGTGGACACCCGTTTGTGATGCCCGGCTCGAAATGATGCGATGCGAAAAATATGTTCCGACCGCGACGATGATGACGGCGAGCACGCCCAGCGCCGCACCCGGCCCGCGCCCGGCGATGGACTGCATATAAAGATAAATGCCGTATGACATCGGCGCATCCGACTGTGCAGTCGTGAGCATGATGGTGGCTGAGAGTTCAACGGCTGCCGTGATAAAGCTGGTCACGAATCCTGCGAGAATGCCACTCGCCATGAGCGGCACCACGATGCGTCGAATGGTGCGTGTTTTGGTCGCGCCGAGGTTTTCGGCCGCCTCTTCCAGTGATACCGACACCTGCTGCAATGCGGCCATGCAGGAACGCAATACATATGGCAGCCGCCTGACCGCGTAGGCGATGGCGATCATGATCCACAACGTCGTGATCGGATCATCGATGCCGGGCAGAGTGAGGCCTTTGAACGTACGCAGATAGCCAATGGCCAGCACAATGCCGGGGATCGCCAACGCTGCGGACGCCATAAAATCGAGCGCTTTCCTGCCAGGCAGTTTGGTGCGGAGTATCAGGTAGGCAATCGCGGTACCGATCACGACATCAAGCAGCGCTGCGAGCCCGCAATAAAGAAGCGTATTGACGATCATGCGCGGGCTATCGATCAGCACGGTCTTGTAGTGTTCGATTGTGTACGCGTCTGGCACGACGGAGAAGCTCCACACCTTTGAGAGCGACAGCAAAACGATGCCGATGTGGGGCGACAACACCAGCAAAAGCAACAGCCCAATCCACAAATAGGACAACGCGCTTTGCGCAGGCGACAGGCGGCGACGCATTAGCGATGAGCCACCGCGCTGAGTGGTCGAGTAGTCCTTGCCCTTCAAGACTTGCGCCGAGAGCCATAACGCCAGCAGAGAGAACGCCACCATGATCACGCTGATGACGTAGCCGATCGGGTCTTCCAGTCCCACCGAGGTGATGCGCAGATAGGCTTGTGGGGCCAGCATGTTGGTGACATTGAGCACCAATGGTGTTCCCAGGTCGTCAAACACTTTGATGAACACCAGCGACGCGCCCGCGACGTAACCCGGCATGGCAAGTGGAAAAACGATGCGTCTGAACAGTCGCAAGCCATGTGCGCCAAGGTTCTGGGCGCTTTCTTCCATGGCGCTATCGATGTTGTTCAGGGCAACCGTCAGGTTAAGCAAAATGAACGGAAAATAATGCAGGCTTTCAACGAAAACAACGCCGGTAAGGCCTTCCATCAATGGGATCGAAACGCCGAACCAGTCATTGAGCAGCAGATTTACCGCGCCTGAGCGCCCGAAAATGAGCTGCATCGCCACCGCGCCTACAAACGGCGGCATGATGAGCGGCAATACACCGAGCGTTTGGACGAGCAGCGCGCCGCGAAACTCAAAACGAATGGTCAGGTAAGCCAGTGGAAGGGCGATTACTGACGCGAAAAACACACTCACAAGCGCGACGATGAGGCTATTCCAGAAAGATTCCTGCATCAATGAGATGCCGAAAAATGCGCCAAAATGTGAAAGTGTCAGACCGCCGCTGCCATCGGAGAACGCAATGTAGACCACGTTCAATACCGGAATGACTAAAAAAGCCAGTAAAAACAATGCGATCAGCAGCGCAGTGAGCGCCTGGAAAAGACTGAATTGACGCACCGTTTTGTTCATCCGGCTCCCCGTGGCAAGCTCCAAGCTTCTGATTTTATTGCTGAAAAATCAGATACATTGGGCTTTTTGTAGAAGTGTTTCCTAAAAAACTATTTTAAGTTATTATTAATGCTAGATTTTAAGTTGCCAAAGCGCATTCGCTGAAGAAAGAATACTTCAGACACCGGCTTCATGTTGTTGCCAAATATAGTGCTTCACCCTGATCTATCAATGAAGAATTCAATTAAGCGAACTGGGTGTAGGGAGAAAATGTGGCGTTGACGGATGCATTGCAGATAGTGAGTCTCACCGATCCGGGCAGGGTGCGTGGCCATAACGAGGACTGCGTAGAGTCGCGTCCTGAGCTTGGCATCGTTGTACTCGCAGACGGCATGGGTGGCTATAACGCAGGCGAAGTTGCCAGTGGCATGGCAACGTCTTCTATTTCTGCCGGTCTCGCAGAGACATGGACTCGCGATGTCGTGAAGAAGCTCGACCGCGATGCGGCTAAGGCGCTTTCGCAAACGGTGGTTCAAGAACAATCGGCAAAAGCGAATGCGGCAATTTATGCAGCGGCGCAGAAAGATCCACACTGCGCTGGCATGGGCACCACCTTGGTTGTGTGCTTGTTTTACGATGATTTTCTGACAGTTGCCCATATCGGCGATTCACGACTTTACCGAATGCGCGATGATGTTTTTGAGCAGGTGACGCGCGATCATTCGTTGTTGCAGGAGCAGATTGATTCAGGCCTTATTTCCAAAGAAGACGCACGCTCCTCGCACAACAAAAATCTCGTCACGCGTGCGGTTGGCATTGACCCGGAAGTCGACGCAGAAGTGCATAGCTATGACGTCATGCCGGATGATATTTATTTGCTTTGCTCCGACGGTCTGAACGACATGATCGAGGACGAAGAGATTCAGATGACATTGATCGCCCTGCGATCAAATCTGGAGTTGACCGCTCAGCAGTTGGTGCAGGCGGCAAACGATGCTGGCGGACGCGACAACGTGTCTGTGATGTTGGTGCGGGTTAATAAAAGTTTTGCAGTAGAAAGAGGCTTTTGGGCGACCGTGAAGTCGTGGTTTCGGTGACTCAAAATGCGTGACATGAAATGGACAATGCGCCGTGATGAGAGCAATCTCTGCGGCAAAAGTTTGATCGAAAGAACCTTTTTAGGGCTAAGGCTATGGCAAAACTGATCTTGAGTGTCGATGGAACGGTACTGAAGGAGATCACGCTCAGCAAAGAGCGGACCACACTCGGCCGGAAACCACACAATGACATCCCGGTGGACAACCTGGCGGTATCGGGTGAGCACGCGGCCATCATTACGATCCTGAATGATTCTTTTATTGAGGACCTCAATTCGACCAATGGCACGCTCGTCAATGGAAAGCCAATAAAGAAGCATTTCCTGCAAAACAACGACGTGATTGAAATCGGCAAGCACAAGCTCAAGTATTTCAATGACGCACCTGTCGCAGCTTCCGCTGGTGATTTTGAGAAGACGATGATCATTCGCAGGCCATCAGCCGCCGCGCCTGCTGCCCCGGCTCCAGCCCCAATTGCACCACCTATGCAGGCATCGGCACCACCACCACCACCGGTGCCGACAGCTGCTGCCAATCTTTCTGACACCCAAACAAACATGAAGCCGCTGGTCATGCCTACCAGTCCGCCTGCATCCCCTGCGCCGGTTGCGGCGGCGCCTCAAGTGCAAGACCCAAACAATCCCGCTCGCGACTCAGCGATTCAGGTGCTTTCCGGCGCGGCAGCCGGTCGCACGCTGGATCTTACAAAGAATCTCACCACGATTGGAAAGCCGGGCGTACAAGTGGCCGTGATTACGCGACGCCCTACCGGGTTTTTTATCACCCATGTCGAAGGCGCGGTGTTTCCGACAATCAACGGGGTGGCACTTGGCGGTCAGGCGAAGCAACTTGCAGATCACGATCTGATCGAGATCGCAGGTGTAAAAATGGAATTCTTCTACAAGCCATAACCTAGCGCTTTCTGGTGGTACCGTGATTTCCACCCCCTCGCCAAGCGCGTTTGCGCAAGACGGGTCTGATTGTACGGTCACTGGTTGGAATGCACTCCTTGCATCCATGGGGCCTGTGAGTTATCGCACATCTTTTTTTGTATGCAACGCGCATAATCCTCATATTGGCATAGGGATACCAATCCTGCCTGCTATTTATCAGAGAGGCCGACGCGATTCATCACGGCCCGGTCGACAGGGTGCGGAGAATCTATGAAAATAAAAATTTTAGGCTGTAGCGGTGGGATCGGGGGAGACCTCCGTACGACCGGCATGCTGGTTGATGAAGACATGCTCATCGATGCAGGTACCGGGGTCGGCGATTTGTCGATCGAACAATTGGTCAAGATTGACCATGTATTCGTCACTCATTCCCACCTTGATCACGTCACCAGCATCCCTTTTCTTGTGGATACTGTTTGTTGGATGCGTGACCGTCCGCTCATCGTTTACAGCACGGCTGCGACGATTCAAATTCTGAAAGAGCATCTTTTTAACTGGAAAATATGGCCCGACTTTTCGCAGATTCCCGATGCTGAAAAGCCGGTAATGGTTTATCGCGAAATCCAGGTTGGTGAGACAATCGAACTCGATGGCCGCAAAATCACCGCAATCCCGGCGGTACACACCGTTCCAGCGGTTGGCTATATGTTGGACAGTGGCCAGGCTACCCTTATTTTCAGTGGCGATACGACCACGAACGATGCGTTATGGGATATCGCCAACCGAGCGCATAACCTGAAGTATTTGATTATCGAAACAGCATTCCCAAACAAAGAACGTGAAATTGCGATTGCTTCAAAACATTTGTGCCCAAGTATGCTGGTCGAGGAGCTTTCTAAGCTCACACGGCCAGTGGAAGTTTTTGTGACGCACCTCAAGCCGGGCGAGATTTACCTAACGATGAGCGAAATTGGCCGAAATGCGGGAAAATGGCGTCCACGAATGCTTGAGAACGGCATGGAACTGACGATATAGTTCGTTGATAGGAACCGTCTGTCATTTACAGACCATCAAGAAAGTCGGGGTTGTCGAATGAGTGCCGTATTGGAACCTAAAGTCAGTGGTCCCGCAAATGTTGCGGATATGTCGTCGAAGCTGGCGTTTTCCAAAAAACTCCAAGCCGTCACCAACCGGATCCACTCAACGACCAACATCGACGAAATTATGCTCGATGTCACCCGCGATATCTGCCAACTCTTCGACGCAGACCGGCTTACGATCTACACGGTCTCCGAAGACGGCCAATCCATCGTTTCGAAGGTCAAATCGGGTCTCAATTCCTTCAAGGATATCAAGCTGCCCTTATCGGAAAGTTCGATTGCCGGATGCAGCGCGCTTAACAAGCGGTTCATGAACATCAGAGATGTCTATGACGATTCGGAATTAAAAAGTTTCTCGCCAAATCTGGCTTTCTTGAAAGCAGTTGATCAGCGCACGGGCTACCGCACCAAGCAAATGATGGTCGTGCCGATCACAGGCGGCGAGAGTGGCGGCGAATTGTTGGGAGTTATTCAGGTCATCAACCATCTGCCAGGGACATCCTTCCCCGCATTGGCTGAGGAGGGCTTGGTCGAATTATCGAAAACGCTCGCGATTGCATTTCGCGTACGGCAGCAAATACCTGGCCAGATCAAGTCAAAATTTGAGTACCTGATCGTTGATAACGTCATCTCAGATGCTGAGCTCGAGCTTGCCACTCGGACTGCGCGGCGCAAGAATAAAAACGTGGAAGACATTCTTATTGATGAATTCCAGGTGAAGCCGGTCGCACTTGGTGGCGCACTCGCCAAGTACTTCGGTGTTGAATACGAGCCTTTCAAGGCTGATCGAATAAAACCTATCGATCTGTTGAAAAACCTGAAGAAGGAATATGCCGAATCCGCGAATTGGTTGCCGATTGAGGATAGCAAAGCCGGTTTGATCGTCATGACGACAGACCCTGAGCATGTCAAAAGTTCAAGGGTGGTTGAGAATATCTTTCCGAAGCTGAA
>JANOQY010000287.1:0-2530 GCA_031414995.1 Betaproteobacteria bacterium | reverse complement strand
ACGGTTGTGAGCGTGATGAAAATTTGGTGTTCATGGGTTTCTCCTGACGAAGTGTTTCTGCATTATCAGTAGAGATTGCGGCAGCCGCCATAGCGGCACAGCCGATTCCAATGTAGGACAAATCCGACATCAAAAACGCCAATAAAAAAAGCGGGCCACAAGGGCCCGCCTAAGGTGGAGCCCTAGCAGGCTCCAAGGGAGACGAATTGTAAAAATTACATATTGAAAGTTGTTTTCGCTTCTTTTACGCAAGCATCCTTGGTGGCACCGCTAAAGGCGTCACATTTTTCGATGGCCACTTTGTAGTTGGCTTTGCGCTTTTCATCCGACGCATCAGCACGTGCGGCGCTCACTTTGGTACCGGCTTTGGCATCAGCCTGGGCACGGACTTCAATGGCTTTGGCTTCCTTGATGCAGACATCCTTGTCGTTGCCGGCCTTGGCGGCGCACTTGGTTTTGGCTAAATCATATTCGGCGCTGGCAACAGCTTTACGACCGTCGTATATGGCTTTCGGCGTGTTTTTGTAGTCGCCATCGGTTTTCGCAATCGAGTAGGTCTTTTCAACTTTGGCCTCGGCGATACATACATCCTTGGCGTTACCGGCCAACGCACCGCAGGTGGCCTTGGCGGAGTTGTAAGACATCTCGGCGTTTTTGACTGCAGCTTTGTGCTCGTCTTTTGTTATTGCTGCCTGAGCTGCAAAGCTGGACGCGCAAAGCGCTGCGGCGAGTAAAGCGTGGATTGGTTTCATGTTCATAAATATTCCTTTGTAAATGAGGTGGTGAGGTTAGGTGGTCAAAAAGTGAGAATGATTTGTTGTTTCGTGTTTCAAGTAAACGGCGCATGCAACAGCGGCGCGCGAACCGGCGACGTCAAGAATCAACGTCTTAAAGTTGCCTGACTCAGGACGACTACTGTTTGCGCTCCTTTGCCCACCGGTCAATTTCTTCATCGGTACGCTCCTTCGTGTACCCGTATTGCTCTTGAATCTTGCCGGCGAGTTGGTCGCGCTTGCCTGCGATCACATCGAGGTGATCATCGGTAAGCTTGCCCCATTGTTCTTTCGCGTTGCCCTTCAACTGTTTCCAGTTACCTTCGATTTGATCCCAGTTCATAACAGACTCCTGTTTCGTGGTTTAAAAGCGGGCTTGCACCCCGTTTACCGCAGCGTCCACCGGCATCAAAACGGCGGTGGTTACTGCGTACTGCCGCGCAGCCGCGCTTAACTTCTATAAACGCGGCCACCTTCGATGCGAACACGATCCCCGCTGCGAAATTCGCGCAGGTTATCTTGCGTGTAGGTCACTCGTGCACCACTGTCGAGGCGCACTTTGACCGCAATAGGTTTTTTTTCGGTGTCGTTTCCGTAAACGTTTTCAACAAACCCCACGAATGGGCGATCCTCGATCTCGACATAAATCGGGCGGGTATCCGTCCGTGTCGCGCAGGCACCGAGCATCAGGGTCGCTGCGATCATGGCGGCGGTGATGAGTTGTTTCGTTTTCATTTAATTTCTTGAGAGTGTCGACTCAGTGCCAGTGAAAATCTTCGTTGCGCAACGCGTGGGCTGCAAAACTATGAGCCATCACGTAAGTCGTGCCGGCACCGGCAAGCGCAATGATCGCCGCACCGATGGCGAGCTTGCCAAGCAGCAACGCGAAAGGGCTCGTCATCAGCGTCACGACCACCAGTCCAAGCAGCAGCACGCCGCCTGCAAAAATCGCGAGTTGTTTCATGTGTTTGCCTGATTGATGTTTGTTGAATACATGTGGCCATCGTAAGGCGTGCGATCACGCGCCGTTATCGGACAAGCGTTGGACTTGATGTAGGACTGGCTCGGACGCGCGCAGACATCGCGCGCCGGGTCAGACAGGCGGCTAAAGTGCGGCTGTCTCGGTTTTAACGACTGGAAAGGTCGCCGTTAGCGTGGTGCCGCGACCGGCATCCCCGCGGATATCAAAGGTGCCGTCCAACGCGACCATGCGTTCGCGCATCCCGAGCAGACCGTGCGACATGGAGCGATGCTGTTTCGTGGCTTCAAGGCCGACGCCATCATCGGCAAGAATAAGCTTCCAATGATCACCGTCGCTAGTCAGGTTGATCGTCACCCGGCTTGCCTTGGCGTATTTCATGATGTTCGTTAATGCTTCCTGACAGACCCGATAGAGCGCCGTGGATTGCGCCGACGAAAGATTCATCTCGCCCTCGGGCAATGAAATCACGCACTGCACGCTACAACGCTCACTGAATTGCTCGCTCATGGATCGCAGCGCCGCTTCAAAGCCAAGGTTGTCGAGCAGCGTCGGACGCAGGTCTTCGATCAGTCGCCGGGTGAACTGAATGGCGCTATCGATTGAGGCGTGTGCGCGCTGCAAACGGGCAACCGATTTTTCGTCGCTGCGTTTGGCGGCTGCGTCGCGCCCCATGATGATGTCCATTTTGACGGCCGAGAGCGTCCCGCCCAATTCGTCGTGCAACTCGCGGGCGACGGTGCGACGTTCTTCTTCTTGAACACGTAGCAAATACGCA
>JANOQY010000286.1:0-6027 GCA_031414995.1 Betaproteobacteria bacterium | reverse complement strand
CGCGGTTCCAATGGCGCATCCACTGCTCGTTGGCGGCCCAATGGTGGGTAAAAAATGCGCCGTTCTCGATGTAGCGATTCCATTGATCCGGGTTTGGCTCGCCGCGTAGCGACTTGCTGCCGTCCTTGCCACGCCAGCCGGCAAGAAAACCGATCCCTGGCGACTTTTCATAGTTAACGATGAAATCGCAATAGCCTTTGAACTTCGGCTGACCGTCGGAATTGGTGAATGCGGGAAATTTCAATCGTCCCGCCAAATCAACCAACACTTCCTGCCAAGGTCTCACATTGCGATCAAGAGCAACTACCGGATGTCGGATCGCATCGGCGACCGTATCGGCTTCTGAAATCGGACGATCAAGCACTGAAATTGCATCGTGGCGCTCAAGGTAAGTGGTGTCGGGCAGCACCAGATCGGCGAAGCGTACCGTTTCAGAATCGAACGCATCGGCAACCACCAGAAAGGGAATTTTATATTCACCCGCGTTGGCACCGCTGTCGTGTTTGGCGCGCAACATGTCTTGCACACCTGATGTATTCATCGAAGAATTCCACGCCATGTTGGCCATAAAAAGAATCAGTGTGTCGATGGAATACGGATCAGCATTGACTGCATTGGTAATCACCATGTGCATCGCTCCGTGTGCCGCCAACGGCGACTCCCAGGAGTACGCCTTGTCGATTCTCAGCGGTCGACCCAGGGCATCGATGGCGAGATCTTCAGGACGCATTGGAAAACCAAGCGGTGACCTTGAAAGTGGTGTGTCCGGCGCGTTGATGATCGCACCATCATTTTCCGGCAATATCGATGGCGGTATCGGGCGCGGGTAGGGAGCCCGCGCACGAAAATTACCCGGTCCTTCGAGCGCGCCGAGCAGCATCTGTATCAGGTGCAGCGCGCGGCAGGTTTGAAAGCCATTCGCGTGCGCCGAAATGCCGCGCATGGCATACATCGCGACTGGCCGTCCAATCACCTTGGAATGGACCTTGCCCCACACGTCGGTCCACTGCACAGGGATTTCAATGGTTTCCTTGAATGCAATCGTCGCCATTTCAAGCGCGAGCCGCTCAATGGTTGCAGCCGAAATGCCGCAGCGGGACGCCACCGCTTCTGGCGAATAACGCTCATCCATGTAGCGCGTGGCAGCGAGTGTCAGCACGGTTCGTACCTTGACGCCCGCGGCGGTCTCAAATTGCCCGAATAACGCGGGCTCGATATCGGCGCCGAGTCCATTTACGAATTGCCCGCTACGCTGATCATGGATCAGCGGCTTGCCAGCGGCATCCCGCAAAAACAACCCATCTTGCGAGGTTCCCGGCGCGTCAATGACCAGCCAGGGAGAGTTGGTATAGCGCGCCAGAAACGGCGCGTCAAATAATTCACGGGTCAGCAGCACGTGCACCATCGCCAGCGCGAGCAAGCCGTCGGTACCGGGACGAATTGGTACCCACTCGTCGGCGATGGCCGAGTAACCGGTTCTGACGGGATTGATCGATACAAATTTCGCGCCTCTTTTCTTCAGCTTGTCGAGGCCGATCTTCATCGGGTTCGACGAGTGGTCTTCAGCCACACCCCACAACACAAAATACTTCGCCCGATCCCAATCTACCGCGCCGAATTCCCAGAACGAATAGCCGATGGAATAAAGCCCGGCAGCGGCCATGTTCACCGAGCAAAATCCGCCGTGCGCGGACCAATTGGGTGTGCCGAATTGTTGCGCCCACAAGCCGGTCAGCGCCTGCATCTGGTCGCGTCCGGTGAAAAACGCGAGCTTTTTTGGATCCGTCGCGCGAATGTGTGCGAGCCGTTTGGTCAACATTGCCAACGCTTCGTCCCACGAGATCGATACAAACTCTCCTGTGCCGCGCTCAGCACCGGGCTTGCGCATCATCGGTCCGGTCAACCTGGCCTTTGAATACTGCTTCATGATCCCCGCAGATCCCTTTGCGCACAGCACACCCTGATTCACCGGGTGTTTCTTGTTACCCTTGATGAAGCGCACCCTTCCCGCCTGTAACGTGACCTCAATGCCACAGCGGCACGCGCACATGTAGCAGGTGGTGCACTTCACTTCCTGCGCGGAGTGATCTTCAAACTTGATGGCTTGATTTCGAGTTTTTATCATTAGCGGTTGAGTGATATTGAATCGGGCCTAAAACGTCTAAAGCGCCTAGAACAAGCCGACGACCTTGCCGTTGACGATATCGATCTTGTTGGCGGAAGGAACCTTGGGCAAACCGGGCATGGTCATAATATCGCCGCAGACCATGACGATAAATTCAGCTCCAGCAGCCAAGCGCACCTCGCGCACGTTGATGACGTGGTTGTCCGGCGCGCCGCGCAATTGCGCGTCGGTTGAAAATGAATACTGAGTCTTGGCCACGCAGACCGGATAGTGTCCATAGCCGTCTTCCTGCAACCGTTTGATCTGGCTGCGCACCTTGTTGTCTGCGGTAACTTCACTGGCGCGGTAAACTTTCTTCGCAATCTTGTTTATTTTTTCCCAGAGCGTGTCGTGCTCGTCGTAAACAAAATTCACATTCGATTTTTGCTCACACAGTTCCACGACGATCCGTGCCAAATCCGCCGCGCCCTTGCCGCCATCACCCCAGTGAGTGGCCAAGACCACCCTGACGTTGAGTTTGGCCATGCGCGAGCGCAGAATTTCGAGCTCGGCATCGGTGTCGGTGGTGAATTTGTTGATCGAAACAACAGTAGCGATGCCGTAGACCTTTGAAACGTTTTCGACGTGACGTTCGAGATTGACGATGCCTTTTTCGAGCGCCGCAGTGTTTTCTTGCGTGATGGTCTTCAGGTCGGCGCCGCCATGATACTTCATCGCGCGCACGGTCGCGACAATGACCGCTGCATCCGGGCGCAGGCCGGATTTACGACACTTGATGTCGATGAATTTTTCGGCACCCAGGTCTGCGCCAAAGCCTGCTTCCGTGACCACGTAATCGGCCAGCTTCAACGCCGACTGCGTGGCGATCACGCTATTGCAACCGTGGGCGATATTGGCAAACGGCCCGCCGTGGACGAACGCCAGATTGTTTTCCAGTGTCTGCACGAGGTTTGGCGCGAGCGCGTCTTTGAGTAGCACGGTCATGGCACCGTGCGCGTTCAAGTCTCGCGCCAATATCGCCTTCTGGTCGCGAGTGTAGGCGATGACGATACTACCCAAGCGCTGTTTGAGATCTTCTATCGAAGTTGCTAGGCAGAAAATCGCCATCACTTCGGACGCAACAACAATATCGAATCCGTCCTGACGCGGGTAGCCATTGCCGGGCCCCCCGAGCGCGGCGGTTATTTCGCGAAGTGCCCGGTCGTTCATGTCGACGACGCGCTTCCATTGGATGCGGCGGACATCAATGCCCAGTTCATTACCGTGGTGAATGTGATTGTCAATCAGCGCTGCAAGCAGGTTGTTGGCAAGCGCAATAGCCGAGAAGTCGCCGGTAAAATGCAGGTTTATGTCTTCCATCGGCACGATTTGCGCGTAGCCGCCTCCTGCCGCACCACCTTTGACCCCGAACACCGGCCCTAGCGAGGGCTCGCGCAGGCAAATCATCGCTTTCTTGCCAATGTGATTTAACGCGTCGCCGAGTCCGACCGTGGTCGTCGTCTTGCCCTCGCCGGCCGGCGTGGGGCTTATGGCGGTGACGAGAATGAGTTTGCCGTCCTTTTTCCCTTTGAGCGTATCCAAAAACGGCAACGAGACTTTTGCCTTGAAGTGCCCGTACGGCTCAAGATGCTCCTCGCCTATACCCAACTTTTCCTGCGCTAACTTGGCGATGCGCACCATCTTGCTGGCTTGGGCAATTTCGATATCGCTTGGCATACGTCATCCTTGTTAAATTGACTGGTTTTAATGCCCACTGGCGGTGAGCCCGGTGCCAAATGAAACACTCGCGCGCCAGGATCGATGATTTTTCGACCCGAGTGAAACGTCAGTGACTCCCCTGAGAGCAACTCTTTGTACTGAGCAATCTTGATGCCAGAGCGGAACGGCCGATACCGATGACGTTAGCGGGAAGCTGGCTTGGAGATTGCTCTGTTTATCAAGCTTGACCGTCATCGCCTGACAACAACGCCGTGGAATAACGACATAACGAGACGAAAAATAATGTTTGGTTTACCGATCCTTCGATGGCTACCCGAGATGCGCGAACCCGGCGCCATCCGTGCCGACGTGCTGGCCGGCTTGACCGGTGCTGTGGTGGTACTACCGCAGGGGGTCGCCTTTGCGACTCTCGCGGGTATGCCGCCGCAATACGGCTTGTATTCGGCGATGGTGCCCTGCCTCATCGCAGCAATTTTTGGCTCGAGCCGTCTGATGGTGACTGGACCGGCCAACGCGATTTCACTGATGACAATGAGCCTCGTGGTGCCACTTGCGATGCCAGGCACGCCGGACTACGTTTCGCTGGTGCTGACGCTTACTTTCATGGTCGGCGTCACGCAATTTTTGCTCGGTCTCTGCCGCGCCGGACGATTCGTCGATATTGTTCCCCATTCGGTGATCGTCGGCTTCACTGCAGGCGCTGCGGTGCTGATCATCAATAGCCAGCTGGCCCCTGCACTGGGGATCGAGCAAACCAGTGGGCTGTCGATTGTTGCCAACCTGAAAGCGCTAGCTTCGCGTTTGCCGGGCTATTCGCCGACCGCACTCGTGACCTGTATCGCGACCGCGTTGGCATGCGTGCTGTGGCGTCCCTGGAACCGGGGCATTCCTGCCTTGCTGGTCGGCGTTCTGGCCGGCACTGTAATCGGGCACGTCGCATTATCGTTACCATCGCTCGGTGGCACCCTCAAAATGGTGGCACCCATCCCGAGCGGTTGGCCACCACTATCCTCGCCCGATCTGTCCATCGCGACCCTTTCCGCGTTAGCGCTGCCGGCGCTGACGATGACGCTGATCGCATTGACCGAGGCCATGGCGATTGCGCGCGCGGTTGCAATAAAGAACCGCGACAAGCTCGATGCAAATCAGGAGATGGTCGGGCAAGGTCTGGCCAATCTGGCCGGTGCCTTTTTCTCGTCGTACCCGTCGAGCGGCTCGTTCAATCGTTCCGGTGTCAACGTGCATTCCGGTGCGAGGACCCCGCTAGCGGCCGCCTTCGCGGCAATTTTTCTGTTGATCATCCTGTTGATGGTGTCCCCGTTTGTGACGCTACTGCCACTTGCTGTGGTGTCGGCGTTGCTATTCCTGGTGGCGTGGGGCCTCATCGATGTCGCCGAGATGCGACGCATCTGGCATTCTGAGCCGGAGCAGCGCGCGCCTCTCTTGATCACTGGCATCGCCACCATTTCGCTTTCACTCGAGTGGGCGATCATACTTGGCATCAGTAGTGCGATTGCAAGCAAGTGGTTTTCGCAACGGCGGCGAGCGGCGTAGCTGGTATCGACTTACGTAGAATGCCATTTGACGAGGTTTGCAGAGCAGTTTGCGTCTGAAAGCCTCGCCAATGCTCGAGTTTACTATTTTAAAACGGGTTACCAGCAACCGCATCCGCCCAGCAATTGGGCGTCTCATACAAGCGCACACGGCGCAGGCTAAGTGTGTGCCCGAAGCGGTCGTGATAGGCATCCTTGAGAATTGCGAACGCGACCGTGACGAGGTTTTCGGCCGTCGGCACGACATCGAGCACCACCGTTTTGTGCCCCTGAATTGCTGCCAGAAAATCTACCATCACCCTATCGCCGCGATGGACCAAAAACGAGTGGTCCCAGAGATCAACCAGCTTTTCTTTGGCGACAGATTTGATGTCGCCGAAATCCATCACCATGCCGTCGTCGGCGGCACCTTGCTCATTAATCAGGTCGCCCGAGAGCGTGATTTCGATTGCATAGCGATGGCCGTGCACATTGCGGCACTGGCCCAGGTGGTGCGGCAGGCGATGTCCGGCATCAAATTCGAGGCGGCGGGTGATGGAGATAGTCGATGACATGCCGCATTTTACAGCCTGACCCTCGTTACACGCGCCGGGTCGCATTGTATCGATCCACATGGCGCAGATGGCGCAC
>JANOQY010000285.1:0-7784 GCA_031414995.1 Betaproteobacteria bacterium | reverse complement strand
GTGGCGCGCTGTTGTGCGTCGGTGCCGGTTTGCAGTTGTACTTTGGCGAGCTCTACATACCAGTCGCAATATTCATCCCAGACCAGTTTGTAAATTGCGTTGGAGGCATTATCGAAACGGTATTCATCGAACCCATGCGCGACCTCGGCTTCGGTGCGCTGCAAGAGGCTGACGATCCAGCGATCGGCCATTGAGAAATCGACATAACCCACATCAGCGTTTTCGTCGATTCCGCACTCAAACGCATTCTTGCCCTCCACGTTCATTAGCACGTAGCGCGTCGCATTCCAGAGCTTGTTGCAGAAATTGCGATAGCCCTCGCAGCGACTCAAGTCGAAATTAAGCGTCATCGACAGCGGCGCGAGTGATGTAAACGTGAAGCGCAGTGCATCGGTACCGTAAGCCGGAATGCCTGCCGGGAAGTTTTTCTTCACATATTTCGCTGCTTTTTCCTGATGCGCGGCGAGCATCAAGCCCTTGGTCGATTTCTCCAGCAACGCCTCAAGGCTGATGCCGTCGATCAAATCCAGTGGGTCAAGGGTGTTGCCCTTGGATTTGGACATTTTCTGTCCCTCGGCATCACGCACCATGGCGTTGATGTAGATGTGCTTGAAGGGCACTTTGTCCGTGAAGTGCAGCGTCATCATGATCATCCGCGCGACCCAGAAAAAAATGATGTCGTTGCCGGTCACGAGCACGGAGGAGGGCAGGAAAGCTTTTACGTCCGGCGTTTTTTCAGGCCAGCCGAGCGTGGTGAATGGGATTAGGGCGGAGGAGAACCAGGTGTCGAGGACGTCTGGATCGCGCTTCAGATTTTTGCCGCCTGCCTTGGCTTTTGCTTCAGCTTCGTCGCGGGCAACGTAGATCTTGCCTTCATCGTCGTACCAAGCCGGAATCTGGTGGCCCCACCAGAGTTGTCGCGAGATGCACCAGTCATGGATATTTTTCAGCCAGTGATTGTATGTGGCTGACCAATGATCCGGGAAAAACTTTACGTCGCCCGTCTCGACCGCATTGAGACCGCGAGCAGCGAGGCCGTCCATTTTCACAAACCATTGATCGGTGAGCATAGGCTCAACAATCACACCGGTGCGATCAGAGCGTGGGACATTGAGTTTGTGTTTCTTCTCGGAGACAAGCAAACCTTTCGCATCAAGGTCTTTGAGGACTTGCTTACGCGCATCGAAGCGGTCCAGTCCGCGATAAGCCACGGGTGCCGCGTCGTTGATTTTGGCGTCAAGCGTCAGGACGCAGATTTGTGGAAGATTGTGTCGCTGGCCAATTGCATAATCGTTCAGATCATGCGCTGGCGTAATTTTTACGCAGCCGGTACCAAATTCCTTGTCGACATATTCATCCGCAATGATTGGAATCGTGCGGTCGGTCAATGGCAGCTTGACGCGCTTACCCACCAGATGACGATAACGTTCATCTTCTGGATGAACCGCGACCGCTACGTCGCCCAGCAAGGTCTCAGGACGCGTCGTTGCAACGACCAGTCCATCATCGCCGGTTTCAAATCGATAGCGAATTTCCCAAAGTTTTCCATCCTCTTCCTGACTCACCACCTCCAAATCAGACACCGCCGTCCCCAACACCGGGTCCCAATTCACCAGCCGCTTGCCGCGATAAATCAGGCCTTGCTCGTGCATGCGCACAAACACCTCCACCACTGCCTTGGACATCGTCGCGTCCATGGTGAAATAGCCGCCCTTGTCACCTTCGGTATCGGCATATTCCCAGTTGGCTGAGTCACCCAGCCTGCGCATTTGCCGCGTGATGGTCGAGCCTGATTCGCGTTTCCAGTCCCACACGCGCTCGATAAATTTTTCACGACCCAGATCGTGCCGCGATCTGCCCTCAGCCTGTAGCTGGCGCTCCACCACGATCTGTGTGGCGATACCGGCGTGATCGGTACCCACTACCCAATTGGTATTGTCCCCACGCATGCGGTGATAGCGCACCAGTGTGTCCATCAGCGTCTGCTGGAATGCGTGCCCCATGTGCAAGGTGCCCGTGACATTCGGCGGTGGAAGCTGAATGGCGTAGTTGGATTGGCCGGGTTTGGTCGCTTCAGAGGCGGCCTTGAAGTAGCCTGCCTGTTCCCATTTCGGGTACCAGTGCGATTCGATGGCGACGGGGTCAAATGCTTTGGCGAGAGCGTTATCCAATGGGTTTAGGACGGCGTCGGCATTGCCTGAGGGGTGATCTTGGTTCATGGATCGTGATGGTCTGATGAGGTGGTGTTGTGCGGATGCTGCTTCGGGAGATGCCGGTGATCAAAGTTCACGCGACACAAAAAACAGATTTGCGGATTTACTTTTGCCTGAGCCTGTCGGCCAACGCAGCATTAACGGCATCGCCGATTTCGTTGGCGATGTCCTGGCGCATATCTGAAATCACATGGGTGATGGCGCTGTTGATCTGGGTGGATAACTGTGCAGCGAGTCTATCTTCCAGCTTGGTCGCGAGGTCGTGATCGAGCCGGTCGAGTACGCGCGTAAAAATATCGTTCGACAGGGTATCGATTTCCTGCTCGGACAATTCTTTCAATATGGTGGGCGCGACTGCCATCTGCAGCGCCGGGGGCTGAGCAACTAGCGGTACTGGCGGTATCGGTACATTAGCGGTCGACGAAGTGACGGGCACCGTAGCAGGCGTCCAATCAGGCGCTTCGACCAGATCCGTCAAGAGTGGCACATTGCGGTCGTCAGGCGGTTCAATGGCGCGCCCGTGCCTGCCCAACAATGCATCAACCTGTCCGGCGAGTTCGAGATCTTTATCCATGCGCCAGCATATCTTGAGTTTGCACCTCGAAACCCCGCGATTTATAAAACTTCATGCGCTCACGCGCGCTGGCACGATCATCTGCATCGACGCTGACCACTTCGCGCAGGGCATCAAAGCGACTGAAAAACGGCGGCGGATCATCGCCGATATTGAGCAAAGCTTCATGATGTGTGAGGCCGGTATCGTCATTGGCAATCACGATGGGTGTTTCAGCCGCCAACGGGTGTGCTGCTTTCACGTGGGGCACAAAAGAGAGCTGCGAAAACGTCCAAAGCAGGCGGTCAAACTCGTCGGTGAGCCTTGTAGACGGCGCGTACACAATCAACTTGCGGCCATGATCGTGCGCCCGCTTTGCGAGCTTGCAGGCGAAATTCAATTTATTATCGACGTTGAAGAAGAACTTTATTTCGGTCATTGCGGTTTGATCTTTTTCTTTCCGCCAACTCCCGCGCACGCGGAAGTTGGTCGGGAAGAGGGCGCTGGAAGAACGGCTTAAATACCGGCCCGCTTAAACAAGAAATTCGCCAACAGCGGTACTGGCCGCCCGGTCGCGCCTTTGTCGGCGCCGGATTTCCATGCAGTTCCTGCAATATCCAAGTGCGCCCATTTGTACGATTTAGTGAAGCGACCAAGGAAGCACGCCGCCGTAATCGAACCGCCAGCGCGGCCACCACTGATGTTGGGAATATCGGCGAAATTACTTTTCAGCAAGGCGTCGTATTCATCACTCATTGGCAGATGCCATGCGGCGTCATTGGCCACAACACCTGCGCTCACGAGTTCTGCGGCGAGTTTGTCGTCATTGGCGAAAATACCGGTAGTGATATGGCCCAACGCAATCACCATCGCGCCAGTCAACGTTGCCGCATCAACCACCACGGCTGGCTTGAAACGTTCCGCATAGGTGAGCGCGTCGCACAAAATCAAACGGCCTTCGGCGTCGGTGTTGAGGATTTCAACGGTGTGGCCGGCCATCGATTTGACGATATCACCGGGGCGTGTCGCGTTGCCACCCGGCATGTTTTCGCACGTTGGCACCAGCATCACTACATTCAGGGGAAGCTTCATCATGCCGACTGTTTTCATCGCACCCAGCATGGAGCCGGCACCTTGCATGTCGTACTTCATTTCATCCATCTCGGCAGATGGCTTGATGGAAATGCCGCCGGTGTCGAACGTAATTCCCTTGCCCACCAACACCACTGGTGCTGCGCCTTTTTTGCCGCCATTGTGTTCGAGCACAATGAACTTTGGTGGCAGGTATGAGCCTTTGGAAACGGAAAGCAGCGTATTCATGCCCAGCTTTTCCATGTCCTTTTTTTCAAGGATGGTGCATTTGAATTTATATGTCTTGGCCAAATCCTTTGCGGTGCTAGCTAGATAAGCAGGAGTGGCGATGTTCGGCGGCATATTGCCGAGGTCTTTGGTGAGGTTCATGCCTTCGCCGATGGCATCGCCGCGCTTGATGGCAGCATTCAGGGCTTTCTCGTTAACCTTGCCATCCAGATGGAACGTGAGCGCCTTGCCGACATGCTTGTTATCGGCTTTGCTCTTCATCTGGTTAAAGCGGTACGCGCCTTCGATGGCAAGAATCGCGCCTTGCTCCACCTTCCACGCGATGTCGGCTGACGCATGTTTGGCATTCAGCGGAATGGTAACGTCGGTTGCAGCCGATTTTTTCAAGGCCTTGAATGCGGCTGACATCGCGGCAACATAAATTTTATTGCCGTATTCTTTCTCAGCGCCAAAACCCACCAGCAACACGCGCTTTGCCGTAATGTTTGGCACAGCCTGCAACAACAATGTGCTGCCACATTTGCCGGAAATATCGCCGGATGTTGCTGCCGCAAGAATCGCGCCTTTCGAAGCCTTGTCCAGCACCTGCGCTGCGGAGGAGAGTTTCTTTGAGTCAAATACGCCGACGATGACGCAGTCGGTCTTGAGTTTCGAGAGGTCGCCGCCTTTTATGCTAAATTCCACGAGAGTTCTCCTTGTGCATTGCTAGTTTGTTTGTGTCACCGCTGGCAGGTTGCCAAGGACGGGCAGATAAGTGTTAATTATCGCCGGTTTCGGTATAGGCCGTCAAAACGCAGCGCCTGCTGTCCTCTCGTTGTTTCATCACCTCATCCTCCCTTCTATTTCATTGTGACCATCTTCCAGCGCAGCATCACCAAAGAATTTACCAGCATCGGCTTGGGTGTGATTACGGTGCTGGTCGCAATCATGGTGGTGCAGCAGTTGGTGGTGTTCCTCAGGCGCGCTTCGGCTGGTGCGGTCGAGCCGGAGGCGGTCATGGCGCTGATGGGTTTTGCGATGCTCGGCTATCTGCCGGTGTTGCTGGCGTTGTCACTGTTCATTGGAGTATTGCTGGCGTTGTCGCGCAGCTACCGGGATAGTGAAATGCCGGTGTGGTTTTCTTCTGGCTTGTCGATTGCGGCATGGATCAAGCCGGTGCTGAAGTTCGGTCTGCCGATCGCGCTGCTGACGGGTCTGCTGAGTCTTTTTCTGACGCCGTGGGCGTTGTCGCAAAGTGCTGAATACCAGCGCATTCTGCGCAGCAAGGATGATGTTGCCCGCTTGTCGCCCGGGAGCTTTATCGAATCGCGCGGCACCAATCGCATTTTCTTTGTCGACAATACCGCCAGCGACACGGGTCTGCTGAGCAATATTTTCGTTGTCCAGTACAACGCCGAGGGTCGTCCCGGCATCGTCGTCGCAGAATCTGCTTTCCAGAAAATCGAAGCAAACGGCGATAAATTTGTGGTGCTGAAGAACGGTCGCGACTACGAAGGCACGCCGGGCAAGCTCGATTTCCGCATCATCGAATTCGATACGCAGAAAATTCGTGTGGAAGCGCGCGAAGTCAAAGCCGATGCGCCCAATTCAAAACAAACGTCGACGTGGGCGTTGATCACCGCCACGGATGATCTCACCCGCACATCAAGGTTGGCCGAATTGCACTGGCGGGTGGCGTTGCCTATCGCGGCGATGGTGCTTGCCCTGATGGCCGTGCCGTTGTCGTTCGTCAATCCACGGGCGGGCGCATCAGGCAACCTGTTTATGGCGGTACTGATTTTCTTTTTGTACTACAGCCTGCTCAGCGTATTTCAGAAATGGACCGAACAAGGACAGCTCTCGCCGTGGATTGGTTTATGGCCGGTGCACTTCGGCATGATTGCGACGCTGCTGGTGCTGTTCTCGCGGCAACTGTTTTCATTCAGATGGTTGATGTTTGCGCGGAAGTAGTGAAGTATCTGAAAGTGGCAAACACTAGCATTGGCGGGCTTCTCGGAGTATTTTGTGCCTGAGAAGCTCGCCCAATCTCATTCTTAGCCCTTCTGTATCTCGTAGGGTGACGCGCCAGTCGTTGCTGCCGCGCCCGCTGATTTTTTTGTTTCAGGGCTTTTGACGATTTCCCATCGCCCGGTTTCATTTGCCCAATCTTTGCCATTGGCGCCAATTATTTCAACATTTGCGCCAGCCCGCCGCCGCGTCAATTCATTCAACGTGATCAGGGCAAAGATGGCTTGCGAAATTTCTGGCGAAAAGCCCTGACGATCCCCCTCGCGATCATTGATCAACAGCGAATTCAAAAATTCGTCGCAATACTCTTTCCCCCAGAACTGGCGGACCTGATCGGTGATGCGTTTGTAGGGGATTTTTTTCAGCAACTCTTCCAGCGGCGACGGTGCGGGCGACGCGGCAGGTGGTGGCGCTTGCTTGGGTACGAGGTACATCACGGTGCCCTCCTGATGCAGTGATGCGAAACGGTCATATATGCAACTTCGGCAGCCGTGTCGAATACTTGAGGGCAATCGTGCACATCGAGGCGGCCCACGCAGCGCCAGCCGCGGCGTTGCGGTTTGTCCCAGCGCTTATAATCCGGCCATGACAAAAATATTCACGATCAGGCCAGGCAAAGTTACGCTCAATGACCTTCGCCACGTGCGCGATGAACACTTTACGTTTGAGCTGCCCGCAGGCGCATGGGATGAGATTCACGCCAGCGCCGATACGGTCGAGCGGATCGTCGCGAAAGGTGCGCCCGCCTACGGCATCAATACCGGGTTTGGCAAGTTGGCTAATACCCACATCCCGGTCGATCAGCTTGAGGAGCTGCAACGCAATCTGGTGCTTTCGCATAGCGCGGGCGTGGGCGTTGCGCTGCCGGACATCGTCGTTCGTTTGGTGCTCTTCCTGAAGATTGCCAGCCTCGCGCGCGCGCGCTCCGGCGTAAGGCCATTGATTATCGAGGCCCTGTTGCGGTTGCTTAATGCAGGCGTGTATCCGATCATTCCATCGAAGGGATCAGTCGGGGCGTCCGGCGATCTTGCGCCGCTCGCCCACATGTCCGCGTTGCTGCTCGGCATGGGTGAAGCGCACGTCGGCGGCAAACGATTACCTGCATTGGATGCACTGATTGCGGCGGGGCTGTCGCCGATCACGCTGGCACCGAAAGAGGGACTGGCACTGCTGAACGGCACGCAAGTATCGACTGCGTTGGCGATACACGGTTTGTTCCAGATCGAAAACGCATTTGCCGCTGCAATGGTGGCTGGTGCGATGAGCGTGGACGCTGCGATGGGCAGTGACACACCATTCGATGCGCGCATCCATGAATTGCGTGGACAGCCGGGACAAATTCGCACCGGTGAAATTTATCGCGCGCTGCTTAAAGGCAGTCAGATACGCGATTCCCATTTGGTCGGTGACGACAAAGTGCAGGACCCATATTCCCTGCGCTGCCAGCCGCAAGTCATGGGCGCGTGTCTGGATGTGATGCAAAACGCGGCGCGCACACTTGAAATCGAAGCCAACGGCGTGACCGATAACCCGTTGGTATTTCCCGGTGTTGGCGACAGTGTTGGTGATGTGCTGTCGGGTGGCAATTTCCACGCCGAGCCGGTCGCGATGGCTGCCGATCTGCTGGCCATTGCTGTAGCCGAAATCGGCGCACTTTCAGAGCGGCGCATGGCGCTGCTGGTCGATCCGGG
>JANOQY010000284.1:0-4359 GCA_031414995.1 Betaproteobacteria bacterium | reverse complement strand
ATAAGTAACCACAGATCAGCCCGGTGGGGTCGGAGCCGTATACCTGGGTCGCGGCGCTTAAATTGACTGGCTGCATATTTCCATTCTGCTCAAATGCACGCTGGCGTCTGTCTGGAGGTTGATGGCTCGATTGACTCTCTGTGCCGCCGTCACATCGACGCTATGCCTTCAATGTGACACAGCCGGTATTGGTCGCCCGCTATTTCCCGCCTGCGATACCGACCGGCACCGGCCTCACTGCGATCGGCACATTGCATAACTCGATATGTCCGGCAGGTATTTTGTACCAGCTGCCGCCACGATTGCGCAACGCCTCGATCAGGGACGTAAATAATTTCGTGTCGGTGCGGATAACTTCCAGATTGGTACGCTCCGCGACCGGTACATCAGCCGCGAGCCGAATGGATTTGATCGGTACACGCTGTTCGGCTTTCTCATAAAACCCGAGTGGTGCCGTGCCGCGCGGTAGCACCGATAGCAGCGGCATCCCCTGCACCACGCGCCCCAGCAGCGTGATGTTGCGATCCAGATGACGCGGCGCGTGCCCGGTGACCGCATAGAGTTCAGCGCCGCTGCCGCTGGTGTCGTCGTTGTCGCGCCCAGCACCGACCATGCCGTAGCAATGGGCAAGCCAGGTCTGCTTTGTCTTGGGATTGCGACCCACCGGAAATCCATTTGAGAATCCCACCTGCTGCGCGTAGCCATCCACATCCGGCAATCGCGTAAAGGCGAGTTTGCTATCGATGGGGCGTGTGTACTCCGGGGCCAGGCTTTTCTTTGCCTGCTTCATCGCGCGAACTTTGCCCTGATCGGGATTCTCTGCCTCGGGGTCGCCCCACTGTACGACGTAGTTATCTTGCGAACGAAGTATCGCAAGGCCATCGAAATATCCCTCGCGTACCAGCGCGCGAATGTTGCTCGCGTGTTTTGGCGTGTAGGCGGCGCTCAGTTCGATCACCACGCGGCCGGTCGGCAGGTCCATGTAAAGCGTATTCTCCAGATCGAGTGCCCGCCAGTCTGCGGGTGTGGCGGTTGCGAGTAATTCAGCGTAGGTGGGCTTGGGTTGGGACACCGCCGTTTTTACTTGCGCGAACGCCGTCGTGCAAGCGAGTGCTGAAACGACAAGGCCAACCAGCAGCGTGAGACGAACGTAAGCGGGGATGGTCATGAATTTTCCGTGGATGAGTGGTTGGCGACTTGGAGAAAGTATTTTACTGGGGCGCGGCGCGGTGCTGTGAGCGGGCGCGTTTTCAGTCGCATGGACACAGATTCAGGCGATCTTCAAATAAATCCGTCGTGCCTGCGAAAGCGGGAATCCAGTGACTTTACGGCGCACGACGCCGGATCCCCGCCCGGCGCAACCCCTGTGGTTGTTCGCGAGGAGGACGCTCGCATCAATTGCGTAGATCAACCACTGGCGCGGCTCTTCCGGCATATTGCCGCCACGACGCCCGCCAGTGCTTGTGTTTGGCAGTTTCTCTTTTCGCCAGCAGCCACTGTCACCGTTGTGTCATGTGGGTTTAACGATTTCGTCACCTGCGCGCTGAATACTGTTGCCTTCTAAACAGGAGCCCCGTATGACAAACGCAGCGAGCAACGCAAACCCTATCGACGACGACATCGATACCAATCCCTCCAGCAACCCAACTTTCGCCAGCGTGCTCGACACGCGACTGACCCGCCGCCATGTACTCAAGGGTGGATTCAGCACCACTGCGCTGGCCATGTTCGGTGGCGCAGGCGCGCTTGCCGGTTGCGGATCGGACAACAACTCGACCACCCCTCCACCTGCGCCAACCGCAGCGGCGGTGCCGACGTTGGGATTTACGCCGGTCGCAAAAAGCCTTGCGGATGTCGTTGCGGTTCCCGCAGGCTATTCCGTATCGGTGTTGTTTCGCTTGGGCGATCCGATTGCAGCGGGCGTCGCGGACTTTCGCAATGACGGCACCGACGCCGCTGCCAGCTATGCCCAGCGCGCAGGTGACCACCACGACGGCATGTATTTTTTCGGCATGGGAACCGGCAATCAATTCAGCGTCAATACCAGTGATCGCGGCCTGCTGGTGATGAACCACGAAGCCATCACACCCGCGTTCCTGCATCCGACTGGTGCCACCGTCGTGAACGGCATACGTACCGTGGCTGAAGAAGTGCAGCGTGAATTCTTTTTACATGGCGTGAGCGTGATCGAAGTGAATCGCAGCGGTAGCGCGGTGACTTACAATCGCGCATCTGCACTTAATCGTCGCGTCCATACGTTGACTGAAATCGAACTCTCCGGCCCGGCCGCACGCACGCCGCAGATGATCACGAAATTTTCGCCTGATGGCTCGAAGACGCGCGGCACAGTGAACAATTGCGCCCATGGCTACACGCCCTGGGGCACGTATCTGGCCTGCGAAGAAAACTGGGCGGGCTACTTCCGCCGTATCACTGCGACAGACAATCCGAATCGCAGCGTCAAGGAATTGGCCTCTTTCGCCCGTTATGGCGTGACCGGCAATGGTCGTGAATTGTGGGCGACAGTCACACCCGATACCGCTGACAATCAATACGGTCGCTGGAACGCGATGAAGCTCGGCGCATCCGCCGATGGCAGCGATGACTACCGTAACGCGCCCAACACCTACGGCTGGAATGTCGAGATCGATCCATTCAATCCAAGCTCGACCCCAAAAAAGCGTACCGCGATGGGCCGGTTTGCTCACGAAGGCGCATGGGTGGGCCCGGTGACGGTCGGCAAACCGCTGGTCTTTTACATGGGCTGCGACTCGCGTGGCGAATATGTTTACAAATTTGTGTCGGCCGCGAACTGGGACGCAGCCGACGCTACGCGCGGCCTTGCGGCTGGCGACAAATATCTGAACGACGGCAAGCTTTATGTCGCCAAGTTCAACGCCGACGGTAATGGCCAGTGGGTGGAATTGCGCTTTGGTTTGAACGGCATTACGGCCACCAACGCGGCCTACGCATTCGCCGATCAGGCCGATGTGCTGATCAACACGCGCCTCGCCGCAGACGCAGCAGGTGCCACCAAAATGGATCGCCCTGAATGGGGTGCAGTCAATCCACTCAATGGCGAAGTGTATTTGACGCTCACCAATAACTCACAGCGCACCGTTGCCACCGCAGATGCAGCCAACCCGCGCTTCTACAACGATTTGCGCACCAATAACGTCAACCAGCGCGGCAATCCGAACGGGCACATCATCCGTTGGAAAGAGGCGCTCGGTGATGTCGCCGCGACCACATTCCAGTGGGACGTGTACTTGTTTGCATCACGCGCTGGAATGGACGCTGCCAACGTCAATCTCTCGGCGCTCACCGCCAACAACGATATGTCCAGCCCCGACGGGCTGTGGTTCAGCAACGCCACCAAGATCTGCTGGATCCAGACCGACGACGGCGCCTACACAGACGTGACCAACTGCATGATGTTGGCTTCGATCCCCGGCGTGGTCGGTGACGGTGCCAAAAAATCGATCACCATCACTGACGGTGTTGCCACCCGCACGCTGGATACCTACGTCGGCAAAGCTCTCGGCGATACAAACTTGCGTCGCTTTTTGGTCGGCCCGAAGGAATGCGAGATTACCGGCATTGCCGAAACGCCAGATGGAAAAACGTTGTTCGTGAATATCCAGCATCCAGGCGAAGATACCTCGCCGAACTTTACGACCAGAGCCTACGGCAGCTATTGGCCTGACGGTGGAACGAGTCGACCACGCTCGTCGACGATCGTGATTACGCGAAATGATGGTGGGATGGTTGGGGCGGCTTGACGATTGCTTGTAACTCCCTCTCCCACGAAGGGAGAGGGGCCAAGTACCAAGTAATTAGCGTTCGGACGCCACAAAAAAAGCCAACTAGTCCGCAAGCGCCCCCTGTTGCCCCTCTTCCAATTCAACCGCATCCTCAATAAGCTCATTCGCCGCTTCGGGATCGTTAACCAGACGCAACGTTTTAACGACTGATGTGTCAGTGGCATCGAGTTGTTCGTGCAGACGTTTTTTCTTCCGCAACTGCCGACGCAGCGCTTCTGAGTCGAGCACTGCCGTGAAGGGTTCATCGACGCGATTGGCCTCGGCAAACTCGCGCGCAGCAAGTCCCATGCGGATACGTATTGCCGGGTCCAGCAATTGCAGCATTGAGTATTGCAGACTGCGCAGGTCGTTGCCGCGCACCATCACACCTGTCACGCCGTCCTGCATCAATTCAGCCGGTCCACCGATGTCGGTCACGATAACCGGCAAGCCTGACGCCTGTGCTTCCAGCGGTGCGTTACCCCACGTATCGGTGGTGCTTGGAAACACTTTCACGTCGCAAGAGGCAAGCGCCGTGGCAAGTTCCTCACCGTGC
>JANOQY010000283.1:0-9140 GCA_031414995.1 Betaproteobacteria bacterium | reverse complement strand
GTAACCACTGTTGGTGCGCGCAATCGCGGCCAGGTCATTTGCGGTGCCGGAAGTGCGCACCTGCCACGTGATACCGTCTGCGCTGGTGTAAATGCTGCCCGCATTGCCGACCGCCACATACTGCCCGCCGAACGCAACTGCTGCCATGTTGTTGGCAGATATTGGCGCTTGCAATGTCCATGTCAACCCATCGCTGCTGGTGAGCAATGTGCCTGCTGCACCGACGGCGACGAACCGGTTGCTAGTCGTGGTCACTGCCGCGGTTCCCGTGCCGGTCGTGGTGCTGATCACCCCAAGCGAAACACCTCTGAGGTCGTTGGTTGTATTTACCGTGACTGCCTGCCAAGCAACGCCATCCGTGCTCGTAATCACTGTACCTTGGGCACCGACGGCAACGTATCTGCCGCCACCGTAGACTGCGGCATACAGATTTTTAGTGGCGGCCGATGTGGTGGCAGTCCATGTAGTGCCGTCAGCGCTGAAGTTGGTGCTGCCGCCTGCGCCCACCGTCACAAAGGCGCCCGTTCCAGGGCTAGCGATGCCGTACAGGTCAGCTGTGGTCGAGCTGGTGCGCGCAAGCCATGTTGCGCCGTCGGTGCTGAATATCGTCGAACCTGCGTTACCGACGGCCAAAAAGCCTGCGCCGCTGAATGCTGTCGCGTTCAGATCAACTGGTGTGGATGGATTTACTCGGGCGACTGGTGCCGCGCCGTTGATACTCGCAAAAATTGCCCCGCTGGTTCCAACCGCCACGTTGGTGGTGGCCGCCGCGCTAACACCATTCAATTTGCCGGTGCCAAGCGGTGTTCCTGCAGTCCAGGTGGTGCCGGCAAACCTTGGGGTCACGACCTGCGTTGGTGCGCCTGCACCGCCGGGGCCACCGTTTTTTCTGGCATTCATCGTGAATGAATAGGCGGTGCCGTTGGTCAATCCACTGATCGTGTTGGGCGAGGAAGCATTGATCACTGCGCTGCCGCCGAGGGACAACCAGTTTGATGTCGTCACGCCGGTGCCCTTGGCATAAAAAAGCCAGTAATCCACACCTGGCTGGGCAGTCCACGTCAATGTGACGAAACCGTCACCGGCAACGGCCGTGAAATCTGGGGCCGCATCGGCAGAGCTGCTCTTGTCGCCGCAACCATTGAGCATGACCGTGATGGCAATGGAGGCCATCAGAAGTGCGATTCGTTTCACAATATTCCTTCGACGTTTCTGGATGCAGATTATCCCACAAACTCACTCTGGGACTCTCAGCGCGCATACCTGCTGCGAGGTCAAAATAGATTAAAAGCAAAATATCAGGCCCCAGCATCCACGGGTATCACAGGATAGAAATGATCTGTAAGCCGCACCAGTGCTGGAGTTTGCCGATTTCTTGCTATTGTAGCGCGAGCCTGATCCGCTCGCGGTAAGATGGTCAATGTCTTTAGCGTGTTCAAGAGTTCGCAAGTTTTCGAACCCCGCTCAATTCCCTTAGTTCCCCTTAGTCTCAATAACCCGGTCGATATGAGTCCATTCCTGCGCACGATTTCCGCATGCCTGATCTTTTGCAGTCTGAATTTTTCAATCGTACAAGCGCAACAGCCTAAGTTCAACGTTGACACCGCTGCCGTCGCGGGGAAAGCCCTGCAGATACCGCTGCCAGCACCTTCAGCGTCGGCCCGCGATTTGTTTTCCCGCTACAAAGATCGGCTGGTGCAAGTGCGCGTACTGCTCAACAGCGCCAATGAACAATCCTCGCTAGGCTCGGGCTTTGTGGTGCGAGATGACGGTGCAAAAGGCGTTTGGTTGCTCACCAACTACCATGTTGTATCGTCGCTTGCGATTGACCCTGAAAAATTTCGCATCGAACTTCGCCCAACGAGCGAGCGCACCGTCAAAGCCACGCTGGTGGCGGTGGATGTGATCCATGATCTTGCCGTGTTGCGCGCCGAGCCAGTGAGCGGCGCGCCACCGTGGCCGGCATTTACGCTGCGCGATGGCGCCTTGGTGCAAGGCGAGCGCATATTTTCGCTGGGCAATCCGCTCGAACTGGGATTTTTGATTTCCGAAGGCATCTACAACGGCTTCGTTGAATCACGGATCTACGAGCAATTGCTCTTTTCTGGCGCGCTCAACGCCGGCATGAGCGGCGGGCCGGCCATTGACGAGGCGGGCAGAGTGGTGGGCGTGAATGTGGCGACGCGACGGGGCGCTGAACTGCTGAGTTTTCTTGTGCCTGTGCGCTACGCGCGCGACTTGCTGGATCAGGCATTAACGGCGGCACCGCGAAAAGAATGGCGCACGGAAATTGGTCGGCAATTACTTGCCCATCAGAGCTTTGTTGCCAGCAAATTGCTGAATCTGCCACCCGCCGAAGTGGGCAAAACTACGGACAAAACCAGCCCGCCAGCCACGGGTGTCGTTGCCAGCGCCAACGCAGGGTTTGCCAGCCAGACGCTGGCCGGTCGAAGCGTGCCCACACTCGACGGCAGTCTCACTAAATGCTGGGCGGGTGGGCGCGATGGCGAGCGGCTGCGCTACCAACGCGACTCGCTCGATTGCACCCTGCGCTCCGATCTATTCGTGCGCGGCAATCTCTACACCGGCTCTCTGGCGGTGCGGCATGTGTTGCTTCGCAACGACAAACTGGCGACGCCGCAATTTCTGTCGATCGGTTCATCCGGTCGCGCCGCCTCGACTTTTTTGCGCAGCGGAAATCGCGAAATGACGGCCGATGAGTGTCGGGACGATTACGTGCGTTCGGCCATACATGTGTATCGCGTCGCGATTTGCCTTAAAGCATTCCGGAAATTTGAGGGGCTATACGATTTCACAGTCAACGCCACGCAAGTTGATGATGCGCGCGAACGCATGGCGAGCACACTCACGCTGAACGGTGTTTCGTTCGATAACGGCCAGCGTTTAAGCCGCATGTTTCTGGAGCGACTGCAATGAGTTGGTTTGTTGAACAACTGCATCGCGATGGCAGCGTGCTGGCGCGCGTGCCAGTCCCGGCGCCCGCAACACCCGGCGACACCGCCGTTTCGATTCGTATCGGTCGTGCCCTCGACAACGATCTGGTGCTCGATGATCCGCATTGCGCAGCCCACCACGCGCGACTTGAAATCGGTGCAGATGGCAACGCGCGACTGGTTGATCTGGGTACAAATAATGGCATCGTCAACGGTCGAAACAGGCGTGTCGCAGCTGTTGACATCAACAACGACGAACCATATCGCCTTGGCCAAACGCTGGTTCGCGTCCGTTCAACCGGATGGCCGATTGCCCCGGAACGGTCACTTTCACGTCGCGCCGCGTGGCCGCTGGCCCTGCTGGGGCTGGCCCTGGTGTTATCCCACGGCGCATGGGAATTTTGGTTAAAGGACGTGCAGGAGAAATCGCCGCCTTATCTTTATGGTCTCAGCAGCCTCGCCGCCGCTTTGTGTTTATGGAGTGCAATGTATGCCTTGTTCGGGCGGCTGATCACCGGGGCGGAGCGGTTTTTTTCGCATTTGGTGATTGCCTCAGCAGGCTATCTGGGCGGAACAATCATCCTCAATTTGCTCGAGACGCTCGCGTTTTCTTCGTCCTGGCTGTGGCCGATGCGCATCACCCAGCCGGTGGTCGTGATCGTCGCCGCGCTGACAGTTCGCTATCACTTGCGTCTGGCGGATCCCAGACATTGGCGCACGCTACGGGTCGGGCTAGTGATTGTTGCTGCGCTTGCGATTGTGATCCCGATTGCCCAGCAATGGGTTTCCAATAAACGGCTCACGGACGTGCAAACGCTTCACTCAATTGAGCACCCATCGCTAAGATTGGCCCAGCCGGTTCCGCTGCAGCAGTTCAGTGAATCGGCGACATCGCTCAAAGAGCGGGTGGATAAAGCCCGCAAGAATGACGATGACGATTCGGATTGGATGGGGCTCGATAGCGAATAGGGTCGGATTTAGAGCCGGGCCACCGAAAACCGCTGTTTGGGCCACTACTGTACAATAGGACAGCATTCGAGTTGATTCGAATCACTCAAGGAAAGGCCATTCACGTGAAGAGTACCAAGCCAGATAAACCCGCACCAAAAGTGAAAGCAACGCGCAAAAGCGCTGCCGCCGGCACAGCCAAGACCGCAGTCGCAGAAGTTGTTGCGCCAGTGGTCGTCAAGCAAGCCCACGGCACCAGCCGACCAGTGATGTCATTGCCACCGCCGACCGGCCAGCCACCCAAGCCCGCCGGCAAGCACGCGCGCATCCCTGACACCGCCGCGCCGCGCCATGCAACGTTGGTAAAGCGTGACACCGTCAAGGCATAGCGATCACGTATCTGCAACATGCAAAAAAGCCCTCTTGATTGAGGGCTTTTTGCATTTGGCAGTGATGTCCTTTTTAGTTGCTGTAAATTCTTTGCTGGGTGCTTGATCGCGGCACCAAACAATTCGATGAACTCCAGCATCCACGGGCATCGCAGGATTAAAATGCTCCAAGAGCCGCACCAATGGCTGACTTTCACTTTCCCCCACGACCGATAAAAAACCATGTTCCGAACTCCATGACGACCGAGCCGCAAGCGATTTCCCAGTCGTACAACGGCACGCATGCCGTTTTCCGGCTGTTGCGGTGTTCGGGCTGGGGGCCGGAGCTGATGAATCTGGGATATTTTCCGCACCGAGGCTGGCTGGGACTGCCCGCGAATCTGCTGGTCAGTTTGGCAGGCCGGCAACAACAGCTTGCGATGGAAGCGATCAAACATCTTGACGTGACGCCGGGCGATCACGTGATCGATATCGCCTGCGGGCACGGCGGTGCGGCATATATTTTGAAGTGTTCGACGTCTGCGGCGCGCGTATCGGGCATCGACCTGCTGACAGAGAACATCCTGCTGGCCAACGACATGTTTCCGCGCATCGACGGGCTCAGTTTCGCGCAGGGGAACGCGCAGGATTTGCCGATGGAAGATCAATCGGTGCAGCGCGCGCTATGTTGCGAGGCCGCGTTTCATTTTCCGGATAAAGCGCAGTTTTTGCGCGAAGCCGCGCGCGTGCTGAAGCCCGGCGGGCGGCTGGTGGTGGTCGATTTCGTTTGGCGATCCGCAGAGAGCCGCGCGTTCAAGGATCACGAACTGGCGCGGCATGTGCGCGAAGTTTGGCAGTGGGATGATCTGTTCACGGCAGCGGAATACTACGCGGCGGGCACGGCGGCGGGTTTGCGGCTTGTGCGGGAAGTGGACTGGACCAATCATGTCACGCGGCCGTTGCAGGAAATTTTTGAAGTTGACGTCTGGCTGTCAAAACGGTCATGGGGTCGGCGCGTGCTGCATGATTTTCAACCGCTGACACGACATTTTACCGATGCCGACTGGGCCGCCGTTGCCTACACCGCCGCCGCACATCGATTCGTGCAACAGCATTCGAATTACAAGATTTTTGTGTTCGAAAAATAGGCGGCTCCTGTCGCCTGCGTTCCTACCAGCCGCCAATCCGCTCCCACACCGCCGAGTTCGGCTGCGCATTATTGAGAACATGGTAGCGCGCATGTTGCGCACCGGTGGCGCAGGCGTGATTCGGAAGAATGCGTAATTGCGCACCGACCGGCAGGTCTAGCGGCGCACCTTTCACGCCGTCGCGATGCGCGATGATGCCGTGCTCCTGATTGGCCGACAGCATGATGTAGTCGGGCATGGCGTTGCCGTTTGCGTCGCATACCAGGCCGAAGCCTTGATCGACTGGTTGCGCGGCGGTGCCACGATCCCGCGACATCGCCATCCAGCCCGCGTCGACAATCGTCCAGCCTTTTTCACGCTGGTGGCCGATCACGGTGGTGAGCACCGAGATGGCGATATCGTCCACGCTGCACACCCCCAGCCCAGCCATGACCAGATCAAAAAACACGAACACGCCGGCCCGCACTTCGGTGACGCCGGTAAGGTCCTGCGCGAACAGCGCGGTTGGTGTGGAACCGACGCTCACCACCGGCGCTGCATGCCCCGCCTCTCGCAGGCGCTGGGCTGCACGTACGGTGCGTGCGCGTTCCTGCTCGGCCATGGCGCGCAAGGCGGCATCGCTACGGCACTCGTATGAACCGCCGGCATGCGTCATGACACCGGCAACGATGACACCGCCAGCTGCCAGTGTTTGTGCAACGGCAAGCAACTCGGCACTTTCGGGCAGCAGGCCCGCCCGATGTCCGTCGCAGTCGATCTCGATCAGCACCTGAATGGGTGCTGGCAATGCGCTGGCCGCATGCACCAGCGCCTCGGCCGCCTCATTGCTGTCGAGAATCACGGTGAGCTTTACGCCGCGTTTGAGGAGTGCTCCGACATGGCCCATTTTGTTTGGCGTGATGCCGACTGCATAGAGAATATCGGTGTAGCCGTGATCGGCAAAATAGTCGGCTTCGCGCAGCGTGGACACGGTGATCGGCCCGGGTTTGCCGCCGGACATCGCGAGGGCGATATCGATGTTCTTGGCGGTTTTGACGTGCGGGCGAAAGCCAACCTTCAGCCCGTCAAGCTGGCTGCGCATGCGCGCGATGTTGCTGGTCATCCGGCCGTGCTCGAGCAGCAGCGCCGGAGTGTTGAGTGCGGGATACGTGCGTGCGAGGGCGTTCATTGCGTCGTGACTTGGTTGGGTTGTTCAATTCAAGGATAGGCTATTTTAATCCCCATGCTTGGATTGAACGTCCGTCACAACGATTGACGGCCTTTGTAACTTACCTGCCGCCGCTAACGGCGGATCGGCGACATCAAGCGCAGATTGGCGCGCTCGTGTGGAGGGACCGCGATAGAGCTTTAACCGGAACGCCGGGGTGCAGGGCGACCTCGGAGACTTGCTCGAGTGCGGTTAGCAATTGATCAGACCACAGGCAATCATCGGGGCGGGGATTGCTAAGCAAATGATCCAGCGCCTCAACTTTGGTTTGCAGCATGCTGTCGGTATTTTTCATGATCGCGACCCGGTTTGGTGTGTGACTAAATTGTCGGGGTTGGCCGCGAAAAGCTGCAAGTGAATTGGTCACTGTTTACAATAGTTGACAATTCAACACGAGGCGCTCAAAAGGAGGCATTGAGGAGCGCGCGATATTGCTCAGGAGTCGCTTCGCGCGGGTTGGTTTTGTGGCAATGGTCGACCATTGCGCCTTGAATGACAGCTTCAAACATGTCTTTGCGCACGCCAACTTGTTCCAGCCCGGCGGGCAATCCCAACTGCCCGCACAGGGTGGCGACGGCGTCGGCAATATCAGCTGATTCCGGCAGGTGCATGGCGTGCTTTAGCCGCGCGATTTTGTTTTCCTTGATCACCGAAGGCGCTTCGGCATTGAAGCGCAAGACAGCGGGCATCATGATTGCGTTCAGCGTGCCGTGGTGCAGCCCGGTTTTGCCATCGATTTTCAGGCCACCCAGCGGATGTGAGAGCGAGTGCACCGCGCCAAGCCCTTTCTGAAAAGCCATCGCACCCTGCATCGAGGCCGACATCATATTGAGCCGGGCATCGATACTGCTGCCATCGTTGGTCGCGGTGTCGATGCTGGACCATGCGCGCTCAAGCCCGTCGAGCGCAATGCCATCGGCCGGCGGATTGAATGCGGCGGACAGGAAGGTTTCAACGCAATGCGCGATCGCATCCATGCCGGTGGCGGCGGTAAGGTAAGGCGGCAGGCCGAGCGTGAGCACGGGATCGCAAATGGCCGAGCGCGGCAGCAGGTGCCACGAATGAAACCCGAGCTTCCTGCCGTCGTTGAGGATCATGATGGAACCGCGGGCAACTTCGCTGCCGGTGCCCGAGGTCGTAGGCACGGCGATCACTGCTGCGGCCGCTGCCGTAATGCGGGTGCTGCCGCCTTCGATGGTGGCGTAGGTTTTAAGTTCGCCCGGATGTGTTGCGAGGATCGCCGCTCCTTTGGCCAGATCAATCGACGAGCCGCCGCCGACGGCGATCATGCCGTCACATTCACTGGCGAGATACAAATCAGCCGCAAGACGCGCCATTGCCTCGGTCGGGTTCGAGGGGGTGTCATCAAAGACCGTGCACGTCAAACCTTCTAGCGCTGCGGTCACGCGTTCAACGATGCCAGCCGCGACGACACCTTTGTCAGAAACAATCAGCGGACGACGGATGCCGATGCGCTCACATTCGGATTTGAGTTGATGCAGGGCATCGGCGCCGATGTGGATGTGCGTTAAGTAAAAGATGAATGCCATGTGATCACTTTCATGGTTAGCCCTGAAATTCTATAACGCTAAGCAACCTCTGATGAAGTCCTTCGACAAGTACGAACGGGAATTTAGGATGTTTCCAATATATAGACACAAGCATTGAAGGGCATCAACAGCCATAAATGCTCCAAACACCCCACCAGCGCTAGAGGTTGGTATTTTCATGAATACTAAACCACCACCGCGATTCCGCCACAGACCATCTCACATACCACAGCCCGAAAACGCTGCACCAGTAATTCTCCATTGACGGCTTCGCTGCACCCCAATATCCTGCGTGGTAACAAATGCGTTGCGCCGAACAATAGCGTCGGCATTTGCGAGACCACGCGCATCCGACTCACGAATTAAATTAAAAAACAAACGCGCAACCGGTGACAATCGTGGCTAATCCAACACAACGCTCAAAGGAATCACGCATGTCCACAAACATCCGCTCCAGCGTCCACGGTTTGCTTGCATTTGCCTGCACACTGCTCATTGCCGTTAACGCCAGCGCACAAACCAAATCCGCGTCGGCTTACCCCAACAAAGCGATCAAGATCGTCGTTCCTTATCCACCGGGCGGCACTTCAGACATCCTCGCGCGCACGATCGGCCAGAAGCTCACTGAAGCCTGGGGCCAGGCCGTGCTGGTCGAAAACAAACCTGGCGCGGGCGGCAACATCGGCGCGGACATCGTCGCCAAATCTGCACCTGATGGCTACACGTTGCTGCTGGCCGATGTCGGCACACTTGCCATCGCACCCAGCGTCTACCCAACCTTGCCGTTCGATCCTGTAAAAGATTTCGCGCCCGTCAGTATGGTGGCGTACTCGCCGCATATTCTGGTGGTGCATCCATCGGTGAAAGCCACCAACGTCAAGGAACTCATCGAATACGCCAAAGCCAATCAGGGCAAGATGAACTACGCCACCTCCGGCGTCGGTGGTGCGAACCATCTGGCCGGC
>JANOQY010000282.1:0-18174 GCA_031414995.1 Betaproteobacteria bacterium | reverse complement strand
CACTCGATGTCAGCATCGATGCCAAATCGGTCAACACCGGCTATGATGTTTTCAACGGCCACCTCAAGGGCGACGGCTATTTTGATGTCGAAAAATTCCCGACGATCACGTTCAAATCGAACACGTTCAAATTTGACGGCGACAAACCGTCAAGCATCACCGGTGACCTGACCATCAAAGGCATAACGAAGCCGGTGACCCTCGCAGTGACATCGTTCAACTGCGCGCCGCACCCGTTTGCGAAAAAAGATGCGTGCGGTGCCAACGCCAACACGAAGATCAAGCGCTCCGAATTCAACGCCGGCAAGAACGCGCCAGCGGTGAGCGACGAAGTCACACTGAACATCGTGGTTGAAGCAATCAAGGAATAAGTAAAGGCATATTCAACTACGAAGTGCGACTTGAATAACTTGGTAATGTGGTGAGGTGGCGGGTAGCCACTTGACTAACTTACCGACCAAAGCAAGGAGCACAAATGCACTATCGACACCTCACCGAGGGCAACCGTACGTTGCTTTACCGAATGATGCAAGCAGGACACACGATCACGGAGGTAGCCCGCATCATTGGCTGCCACCGCAGCACGCTCTACCGCGAGCGCCGTCGCAACGGCGTTTTATCCACAGATGTGTACGCCTATCAGCCCGCCCTGGCCCACGTGCGGGCTAATCAGCGTGCCGGCCAAGCCAATGCGCGCCCGCGCATCGAGACTTGGGTTTACTGTCAGGCCTACGACTATCTGGAGAACTGCGACCTGTCGCCTGCCCGGATCGCCGATCAGCTGCCGATCAGCCACGAATGGTTGTATCAGTGGATATACCGGCATATTGCCGCCGGGTTTGATTGGGAAAAGCATCTGCGTAGCCTGCGATCCAACCGGCACCCTCGACGGTGTCGCCTGTTGGCGGCCAAGACGGGGACAAGTGCGGCCACGCCGATTGCACAACGTCCGCAGGCCTGTAACCTGAGGTTGGAATTTGGGCATTGGGAAGCCGACCTGCTGCTGGGGCGCAAGGACAACACACACGCCGTGCTCGTGGTCAAGGAGCGCACCAGCCGATTGACCTTGCTGGCGCGTGTACGGGGGCAGCAAAGTCACGTGGTCATGCGCGCGATGGCGGCCTTGCTCAGTCCGTATCGGGGACAGGTCAAGACCATGACGACCGACAATGGTAAGGAGTTCTTCCATCACCAGACGTTTGCCCTGACTTTTGGCTGCACGATGTACCGGTGTGACCCGCACTCGCCTTGGCAACGGGGGCAGGTGGAGGGCGAAAACAAGAACTTGCGCCAGTACATGCCCAAAAGCTTCAACGCGGATCGACTCACCACCAAGCGCGTCAAAGAAGTTGAACGTAGAATCAATGTGCGGCCTAAACTTGTTCTCAACAACGATAGCCCACTTGAAGTCGCCGAACAACTATCCGGTGTCGCACTTCGTTATTGAATATGCCAAACTCAAGCAATGGCGGGGTCTTTCAGGCAAAAATGCTCTGAACGTAGCGCGGATTCTGGTATTCGTATTTTTTTTGCTCAAAACGCCGCTTCCAGCCATGCCAACGCCAGCAACGTGGCCGCCAGATAAACGAGCAGCCACCAACTTTGTTTATCGATTGCTCCCGGCATGGTGTTCCAATTTCCCTGGCGCAGAGCGCGGCCTTCTCTTGCAAAGCGCGCCCGCTGGCCGGGGATGGAATAAGCGGACCATTCGGCTTGTTTGCCGTCGAGCAGGCGGCTTAGCGTCCAGCCGACTGCCACGGTGGCGGTGCCGCCAATTAAACAGAACCACGGCCATGCAATGTTGGTTTGTGTTGCCACATACCAGATGATGCCAAAGCCCGCGACTACACCACACATGAGCCCGCGCTCGGTGGTATGTTTAGAGAAAAATCCGAGCGCGTACATGCCTAACTTAGCGCCAACAAAATAACTGCCGATTTTGCTAATCACTTCCAGAATGGAACCATCGCTTTTCATATACAACACAGCCGGGAAAATGATGATAATTGCCCACACCACAGTGGCAATGCGGGTGGCTTTCAGATAATGCGCGTCAGACTCTTCACGCTTAAAGTAGCGCTGATAAAAATCAACGACACTGGCAGTCGCCATCGAATTGAACGCGGAGCTTAAGGTGGACATTGAAGCCGCCAATACCGCAGCGGCTAGGATGCCGAGCAGGCCGGGAATGCCGGAGTCGGCGGCGAATTGCAAAATGATTTCGTTATTGTTCGCAAATGGCTTGCCACCGTAATAGCCGTAGGCCAGGACGCCGATAAAAAAGAATAAAAAGTAAATCGGAAATCCCGCATAGCCCATCAGCAGATACGATTTTTTGGCATCACCGATGGTGCGTGCACCCAGGGTGCGCTGCACCATCATCTGGTTGGCGCCATAGACGGTCACGTGAAATAGCGTCATGGCAATTAAGCCTGACCAGAGTGTGGTGGGCACCGTAATATCAGGTGCGGGGTTCAGCGCACTTAAGCGTCCCAGCGCTTTCAGGTTTGAGAGCACTTCGGTAATTGGCGTGGGCATGAGCACGATGAGCGCCACCATAATCACAATCGCCCCACCGAACAGCACCACCGCCTGAAATACATCTGTCCATATCACCGCCAGCATGCCGCCCATCGTGGTGTAGATAAGCGCCATGATGGTAATCAGCACGATGCCCATTGGTACAGAAATGCCGGTGATAAATTTGAGCACTAACGCCGTGGCAAATAAAATCGCGCCGGTCGATAAGCCTTGTGTGACTAAAAATATGGTGGACATCACCGCACGTGAAGTCGGCCCGAAGCGACGTTCCTGATAATCATAAATAGATGCCACGCCGCTGGTATAAAAAAACGGTAAAAAATAGCAGGTGACGATCAAAATCACAATCGGATAATTCAAATGAATTGCCAGTGCCGCCAAGCCGTCTTTATAAGCCCAAGCGGGTGCGCCTAGAAACGATAACGCGCTGATGTAGGTCGCAATTACCGACAAGCCAATTGCCCACCAGGGCGTGCGGTCGTTACCCAGATTGAATTCGCGCGCGGTGGTGACTTTGCCGCCCACCATATAGCCGAGCACTAAGTTGCCCACCAGAAACGCGATGACGATAGACCAATCGAGCAATTCAAATTTCATGCGCGTTTTTCCATTTAAAACCTAGTGGGTACTCTTAACAGTCCGGCGACTTCAGTTGAAACGAATGACCGTGCATTGAAAAACAATACTCATAAACGTTTGGCATTCGTTAAATCCTATCCACATTAATTAGTGCCATGACATCAAAATCCATTTGCAGCAATAAGTCGAGCTGGTCGATAAAGACCCAGTTCTCGCGCAACAGATCGCCTTCGCGCCGCCAGAAATCCATCACCCGCATGCTGATGCGCCGGCCGGTCGGGGGCACGCCGAGCCAGGGGCCGAGATGTGTCGCCCGCACCGATGGCCAGCCGGTCGAGCCGACGTATGCACCGTCGCCAATGCGCGCCTTGTGGTCGCCACCAACACGATCCGGAAACGCCGCGAGGAAGGCACGCTGGTGCACGTCTTCAAAGCCTTTGAGTCTGCGGCTAGAACCGATTCCCGCTGGCCCGTACCACATCATCTGCGGATGCCAGAACCGCGTCATGCCCATGCTCGGCAACGTGCGACCATCGTAGGACATCAGACCCGCGATCATGGCTTCAACGAGCGCCAGGCTGCCATTACTTTCGGTTGCGTCACACTCGTTGAGCGCAACGCCATCTTTCGACCCAGGACCCGGTGCCCGGTCTGTGATGCCCGGACTTTTGGGCAAGTCGGTGGGCCACCGTCCGGCCTGACGTATGACATCGAGGATGTCAAGGATCACATAGACCTCGCAGACCTTGCCCGCTTCCAAGCGGCTGAATTCTCCGAAATGGACATTCAGTACGCCACCCGTTGCGGGGATACCCAGCCAATCATTGGCGAAGGTGCCGGTGTAATAGCCAGTAGCGCCTACCCACGAACCAGCTTTGAAGGTCCCGGCAATAAGAATGTCGTCGCGCCGCTCCACGTCGGGAAGTGCGTTGAGGAGAGGCTCCCAAAATGTCTTCACGACGGCACGCGAACCCTTATGTTCGTTGATCGGGTGCGGTCCGTGCCAGAGGACATCGGCGTGATAAAGATCGGTCAGCGCACCCGGCCATTGCTCTGCGGGGAGTTTCGCAAGTGAAGACAACGCAGCGGCATATGCAAGCTTTTGGGATTGCGGGAAATTCATGATGTTAGTATCCGCCGATTTTTCAGAATCAAAAAAGCGAAGGCCGTCGCTCAAGTTTAAGAGGGACGGCCTGTCGCGGCGCAAATGTCAGAACGTCAGAATGTTTTGTAGGTCAGTCGGAATCCAAATGTACGCGGCGCTGCGGCGCTCACTTGCAACGCGCCGCCACCACCCCAAACGAAGCGATTGATGGTCTGCTTGTCGGTCGCGTTATCGACAAACATCAACGCGCTCCAGAGCCGGTTGATCTCCCAGTTGAGTTTGAGGTCGACCTTCGCATACTTACCCTGCTTTTCGATCTCCGCGTTGTTGGGCTGCCCGAAATACCCGCTGGAAAAGGTGACGACGGCGAGCGGCATCAGACGGCCACCATTGGGCAAGTCGAATTCATACGAGCCCGTAAATGAACCCTGGTAGCGCGCTGCGTAAGGCACGCGTTTGCCGGACAAGTCGCACCCGAATGCGGCAGCGGGCTGCCCCGTGCCCCCAGTACCGGGAATGACGCTACAACTGTAACCGGGTGCGAATACACGCCGTTGACCAGCAGGCGCAATGGTCACGCCGTTGACGACCGTGGCGGCCAAAGCGGATGCATCGGTAACAAGGATCGACGTACCAAATGGTAGCGCGACATCGGGAAAGCTGGTGTACTTTGCGTCGAGCAACGAGAGTGTGCCGCCGATAGAAAGCCGATCAGTCGCGCGCCATTCGAGTTCCATCTCCACGCCATTGGCCTTAGCCTTGGCGGCATTGAAAATGGTTGAAATAGTTGCCAGGCCAATTGGCACCTGACGTTGCTCCTGCAGGTTGGTGTATTCGTTATTGAAGGCCGCGATATTGAACTGAAGCGTGTTGTCCAGAAAGCGGTTTTTCGAGCCAATCTCGAATGCCTTTACCTCCTCCGGGAGGAAGGTGCGCGCCGCTTCGACCGCTTGGCCGGAGTTAAAGCCGCCGGAGCGAAAGCCCGTGGAATACGACGCGTAAAGCAGTTGCTGCTTGCCGAGTTTGTAATCGACTGCGGCGCGCCCCGTCGATTTGGTAAATTTCTTCTCGTCGTAGGTGGCACCGAGCAGCACGGTTGGGTCGGCTGGGTCGCAATAGAACCCTGGCCCGCGCGCGGGTACGCAGTTTGTAAAGCCCTTTGAACCAAAGGATGAAGTGGCCGGCCCGGGCGTGTCGAAGGTGATGAGCGTGGCATCCCGCGCGCCGGCAGCATTGCGCGGTGCGATCGAGTTGGTGTTGGCGAAACGGAAGTTTTTCTTGTCCTCAGTGGCGCGGCCACCGAGTGTGAATGTCAACTGATCCGTCGCTTTCCACGAAAACTGTGCATAGAAGGCGTTGGATTCCGTCTCGGCAACGGGATCATCAAAGAATGCGCCGCCGTTCTGCGGGAGTGTGAGCGGGGCCGAAAGCGCTGACGAGCGGATGATGCGCGGCTGCTGCACGCTGTAGAGCGTTCCGCGGAGCTTGTCCTTGAAGTAGTAGTAGCCCGCCACATAGCCGAGTGGTCCGCTACCACCGGACAGAATCTGCAACTCCTGCGAGAAGGTCTTCGCGGTCGTGAGCTGATAATCGATAAAGACCTGCGACGCAGACATGTCGGAGTCAGCCGTGCGCTCGACCTTGAAATCGGCGTAGCCGGAGATGGATTTCAAGGTAAAGGCGTCGAATTTATACGCCATGTCGAGCGAGGCACTCTTGTCCGTTAACTTTTGGAAAGACTGGTAATTGGTGTCGATGCGATAGGCATTGCCCGCCGCGTAGATCGGAATGCCGAGATCCACACCAGTGCCGACCGCGCCGGCACCAGTGCCCGCACCAGCGCCAACGGTGCGGGTGCAATCGTTCACGCCGTCACGGTTGCCGCCGCGTACGTTAAGCGTGGTTCGCGTGGCGTTAAAGAGCTGCTGGCAGGAACCAGGATCGACGAAAGTGCCGCCCTGCTTGTAGCCAAATGCGGAGCCGCCATTGCCGCCGCCGTCAGTGCCATCGGCCCGAAAGGTGGCATCGAATCGGTCATTGGGTTTGAAGCGGATCGACATGCGACCATATTTCAAGTCCTGATCGAACAGATCGGCTTCGGGATTGAAATCGTTCTTCACGTAGCCATCGGATTTATCATATGCGCCAACCACGCGGATGGCGACCGTGTCGCTGGCGGGAATGTTGAGTACAGCCTCGACCCGGGCCTTTTTGAAGGAACCGAGGAGGATGCTTGCCGAAGACTGAAACTGTTTCAAAATCGGTTCGTTGGTAATGATGGAAATGTTGCCGCCAAAGGTGTTGCGGCCATACAGCGTTCCCTGCGGCCCGCGCTGGATTTCCACCCGCGCGATATCGACGAAACCCGACAGCGCCTGCTGGGACCGCGATTTGTATACGCCATCGACGAAATAGCCAATCGTGGTGTCGCCGTTGACGGCGACATTCTCGGTACGCACACCGCGCATGGCTGGTCGGGCGTCGCTACCGGAGCGGCCAAACGTAAACCCGGGAGACATCCCCTCCATCTGTGAAATATCGGTGATATTGCGCTCTGCCAGCTGGTCGCCGGTCACAGCCGTCACCGATACGGGCACCTCCTGTTTATTCTCGGCTCGGCGTTGCGCCGTCACGACGATTTCTTCAAGCGCAGCCGATTTCGGCGGTACCGGGCTGGGTGGCGTTTGTGCGAGGGCGACACCGAAGCTGTTGGCGGCGCTTAACGCGGCGGCGATCTGAATTACCAGTTTTTTGCGTGGCCAAATCTTCATCGTCTATCTCCCAGTACCGTTTATGAAACGTCGGCTTTACGATGCCCGACGGGTTAATTCTTGTTTGGAATTTCCGGTTTTCTTGCGATGATCATTGCGATATTTGTGTACTTCGCATGCAGTCGCGCACCGGCAACATTTTGTTCTGATGCACTACATTTTCCATAGTTACAGGGCAAAATATAACAGAATTATTGCATTCGCAGTCTTTTTTTAATTGATTTTTTTCACAAATCTGCCGACAGCGTTACCGGTGGCAAGGGCTAAACGTCGCAAGGGCTGTCAACATATGGTTGCAGTCGAATGCACCTAATTGTTGTCAGTGTATGATTTTCGTCTATACTCATCGTCAATATGGCTCGCCCAACCAATAAGCAGATGCCCGTAAAAAAAGCCCAAGCTGCGGCACCAACGGTCACCGTGCCTGACCGACACCGAACCGTGACATCCTACGATGTCGCCTCACGTGCAGGTGTATCGCAGTCAGCAGTTTCGCGTTGCTTCAAGCCCGGTGCCAGCGTCTCATCTGCGACACGCGAGCGTGTCATGAAGGCGGCGGCAGATCTGGACTACACGCCAAACGCGATCGCACGCAGCCTGATCACGCGCCGCTCTAATCTGGTCGCTGTGCTGATTTCCAATCTGACTAACCTCTACTACCCCGAAGTGCTATCGGAGCTCAGCCAGCAGTTCGTGAAAAATGGCATGCGCGTCTTGCTGTTCACGTTGCCGCACGAAGCTGATGTGGACAAAATCATTGCGCAAGTATGGGAGTATCAGGTTGATGGCGTCATTGCTGCGGCAAGGCTCACGACAAAACAAGTCGCAGAATTTGAGCGCCGCCGCATCCCATTTGTGCTCTACAACCGCACCCTGCGCGACAAAGCGGTCAATGCAGTTGTGTGCGATCAGATCGCGGGTGCGAGGACGTTGGTCACGCGGCTGGCCAGTGCCGGCCACAAGCGTTTTGGCATCATCAGTGGACCGAAGGACTCTGTCGTGGGACAAGAGCGCACGAAGGGTGCCCGCGAGCGCATCGCAGAACTCGGGCTTAAGGAGCCGTTGGTGGTGCTGGGCAACTACGATTACGAAAGCGGCGCACGCGGCTTGCGCCAGCTTGTTCAAGAGCTCGGGCGCGCGCCTGACGCCATCATCTGCGGCAACGATGTCATGGCGATCGGGTGCGTCGATACCGCGCGCCACGAGCTCGGCCTTGCCGTACCGGCCAAGCTTTCCATCGCGGGTTTCGATGGCGTAGAGCCTTCAACCTGGCTTAGCTACAACCTCACCACATTGCGCCAGCCAGTGCAAAAAATGGCGCAGGCGGCTGCCGAATTGCTTACGTCGCTTATCGGCAATCCAACAGCCGCGCCAGAAAAACGCGTGTTCTCGGCGCAGTTCGTCGAGGGCGGTACGTCCAGGCTTGGCAAGGAAATTCAATGAATCGCATCCTCACCACCCACGTCGGCAGCCTGCCGCGTTCGCAGCGGGTAACCGAGCTCATCTTCGCCCACGAACTCGGCAGCGGGTTCGATTCGGTCGAATACGAAACCACGATGGCCGAAGCGGTACGCACGGTCGTGGCGCGACAAGTCGAGGCCGGCATCGATCTGGTCAGTGATGGCGAGCAATCCAAGATCAGCTACGCGACCTACATCAAGGATCGGATCACCGGGTTCGACGGCGACAGCCCGCGTCGCACGCCACAGGATCTGGAGGCGTTTCCATCTTTTTTGAAACGACTCGCTTCCTCGGGTGGATCGCCACAATATCGGCGTCCGCGCTGCGTCGGCCCAATCGCCCCCAAGACGCTGGCACCGCTGACCGCCGACATCGAGCACATGCACGCCGCGATTGCGGCCACCGGGCCGTCGGCACCAATCGGCACTTTCATGAATGCAGCCTCGCCTGGCGTGATCGCGTTGTTTCAGCCGAATGAATACTACCCATCGCACGAGGCCTACCTGCATGCGCTCGCCGAGGCGATGCGCCCCGAATACGAGGCGATTGTCGCGGCGGGATTCATCTTGCAGCTCGATTGTCCCGATCTTGGCCTGGGGCGGCACATGATGTTTAAGGATAAGACCGAAGGCGAATACGTACAGCTTGCGCACCAGCACGTCGATGCGCTCAATGGCGCACTGCGAAACATTCCCGCTGAACGCGTGCGCATGCACATCTGTTGGGGCAACTACGAGGGCCCGCATCATTGCGATGTGCCGATGGATATTGTGTTGCCGATCGCCTTGCGCGCCAAGCCACAGGCGCTGTTGTTCGAGTCATCCAATCCCCGCCATGCGCACGAGTGGACCGTTTTTCGAGATACTAAAATTGCCGATGACAAGATTCTGGTTCCCGGTGTGCTCGATTCGGTCACGAACTTCATCGAGCACCCGCTGCTGGTTGCGGAACGCATCGAGCGATTCACCAATATCGTCGGGCGCGACCGCGTAATCGCCGGCACCGATTGCGGCTTCTCGACGTTTGCAGGTTTCGGCAACGTCGACTCAGAAATTGTTTATGCGAAGCTGCGCGCGCTGGCAGAAGGTGCTGCGATAGCCTCGAAGCGCTTGTGGGGCACGAGCGCGCAATGACGCGTATCGAGACTTTCCGCCGCCGCCTGTGCGGGGGCGAATTGATGATGGGCACGTTCCTCAAGACGCCATCGGCAATAGTGTGCGAGGTGTTGGGCCTGACGCCATTGGCGTGCATTTGTATCGATGCGGAGCATGCCCCGTTCGGCAGAATGGAACTTGACAGTTGTATTGGCGCGCTAAGTGCCGCTGACATGCCCTCGCTGGTGCGGGTGCAGACGGCAAGCGCGGGCGAAATGCTTAGTGCGCTGGATTCAGGTGCGACCGGTATCGTTTTGCCACATGTTGTGTCTGGGCAGCAGGCAGCGGAGTTTGCGCGCGCGGCACACTACGGGCCTAGCGGGCGAGGCTACGCGGGATCAAGTCGCGCCGCGGGGTACACCACCAAATCCATGGCACTACATTTACAAGATAGCGCCGCGCGCACCACCGTCATCGCACAGATTGAAGATGCAGAAGCGTTGCCGAATCTCGATGCCATCGCGGCAACCAAGGACATCGATTGTTTGTTCGTCGGCCGCATGGATCTCACTGTTTCCCTCGGTGCCTCCAGCCCACTGGACCCGCTTGTTGTCGAGGCAGTCGAGCAGATATGCGCGGCTGGGCACCGACACGGCAAAGCGGTTGGCATGTTTATTCCACCGAGTGAAGATTGCATGGTCTGGTATGCGAAAGGCGCGTCGCTTTTCCTGTTGGCTTCCGACCAGCAATTCCTGCTCGACGGTGCCCGGGCATTGGCTGCAAAGCTGTTACCAAAAAGTTGACGGGCATTGCCGTTAACAATCACACCGGTGCGGCAAGCACCTGCATCCACAACGCAACATCGTCCACCAGCACCCATTCACGCAATACACGCCCGCGAAAAAACTCGACGTGATTGATCCCCATCACCTCGACGGCTTTGCCGGTCGGTGCGCCATATAAGTGTCCTCCTGTATGTAACGTCTGCGCCCGCCAGCGCAACGCGACACGGTCGGCGCGACCATCACCTCTCTGCAACGCCAAGTGCTCCACCTCGAAAGACCGCACCTCCAAAGCCGCGAACAGCCGTTGCCAAAACGCGCCAACTTCATCGTGACCAAACAACGTACAGCCTCCCGGACCGATGTGGTGAACCGCGTCGTCGTACGCGAGCGCAGCTTGTCCGCGTCGATACGCAAAGTCGCACACCGCCTGCGAGTAGCCTTGCGCCAATGACTCCCCACTTGCCTGCGACACGTAGCCGGTTGGTGCTGCTGCAGCGATCGGCTTCTTCCAACCACCGCGCTCGTCGAGCCAACGCTGCGCGAGTTTACGCGGCGCGATGCCAATGTGATGCGCGATAGATGCTTGGTCGCGTACCAGCCATTCGTGAACAATGCGATTGTCTTTGCATACACAATCGGCAACGGTTCGCACGTGAATTTTTTTGCCGGTAGGCTTGCCGAAAGCGCCCTCGCCGAGGTGCGTCATGGTTGAGATGATCCGATGTGAACTCAGGTAGCCGCCTTCCGCATCGCCCGACTGGATGATGTCTTCGGCCAACAAACGGCGATCAGGGAAGGCGACTAGCATCGCTTTCGTACCATTGATCACGTCTTCAACGCTGGTCGTCACCGACGAGGGGGTTTCCACCACGCACGGGTCGGAATAATAACGGTGGATATCGTCGATGCGCCGCCCTTCCCAGATGCGCCCTGTGATCACCCGGATGTATTGATCAAGATCGCGAAATTCGGGGTCGAATCCAGCCATGCCAACGTTGCGCTCACCGCTCATGTTTTGCACCTTTACCGGCGAATCCAGCGCAAACATTGCGTCGAATTCTTGTTGAATGAGTACTGCGCATGCAATCATATACGACAATATGAAACGTGCAAATGCGTTTAATCCCAAATCACTGCAATGAATCGCTATCTTACTTCGGCTTGCATTCGCAGTACAAAATGAGCCACAATGCGCATTAAACTCATGTTGACGTGCAGTGCACAGGCTTGGACGCAACGGTGCTCCCGTTATTTATACACTCAGGAAAAAACCCATGGTGCAGTATCTCAAGCAGGGAAAGCCCGCCGAGCAGAAGGCCGAGATCGCTGCCAATGTTCGCACCACTGTCGAGGCAATTCTCGATGACATCGAGAAACGTGGCGAAGCCGCTGTGCGCGAATATTCCGCGAAATTCGATAAATGGACACCACCGTCGCTGCGTCTGAGCGACGATGAGATTTCCGCCTGCATCAATTCGCTGCCCAAACAGGCTATCGAAGACATCCGCTTTGCACAGTCCCAGATCAAACGATTCGCGCAAGTCCAAATGCTGTCGATTCGAGATGTTGAAGTTGAAACGCTGCCCGGCGTGGTGCTGGGGCACAAGAATATTCCGGTCAACTCGGTGGGCTGCTACGTGCCCGGCGGGAAGTATCCACTGCTCGCCTCGGCACACATGGGCGTGCTGACGGCCAAAGTTGCGGGTGTGAAACGCGTCATCGCGTGCGCCCCTCCCTATGAGGGCAAACCTTCCGCGACGATCGTTGCGGCGATGTCCATGGCCGGCGCGGATGAAATTTATGTGGTCGGCGGCGTGCAAGCGGTGGCAATGATGGCGTTGGGCACTGAAACGGTGAAGCCCGTCGATATGCTGGTTGGCCCGGGCAATGCGTTTGTGGCAGAGGCCAAGCGCCAACTCTATGGTCGTGTCGGCATCGATCTCTTCGCGGGACCTACCGAGACAATGGTGATATGTGACGACACGGTCGATGCAGAATTGGTGGCGGTAGATTTGCTTGGTCAGGCGGAACATGGGCCGAACTCGCCAGCGGTGTGCATTACCACCAGCAAAAAGATCGCAGCTGAATTGCCGGCACAGATTGCAAGCGTGCTCACCCGGCTTTCAACGCGCGATATCGCAAGCGTGGCATGGCGGGATTATGGCCAGATCATTCTGTGCGACTCGGACGAAGAAATGCTGCAGGAGGCCGAACGTATCTGTTCCGAGCACGTACAGGTCATGACTAAGAACCCGGATTGGTTTTTGGCGCGCATGACGAATTACGGTGCATTGTTTCTGGGTCACCGCACCAATGTGTCTTATGGCGACAAAGTGATCGGCACCAACCACACGCTCCCCACCAACCGCGCAGGTCGCTACACGGGTGGTCTGTGGGTGGGGAAATTCATCAAGACACACACTTATCAACGCGTGTTGACGGATGAAGCGTCGGTACTCATTGGCCAATACTGTTCGCGCCTGTGCGAGCTCGAACACTTTGCTGGCCACAAGGAACAAGCCGACATCCGCGTGAGGCGTATGGCCTAATGTGTGCATCTGCGCCAGCCTTTGGCGCCACCAGGTAGCCTGCACAAGCACGACGACATAACGCAAAAGGAGTCCAATTGTCGCTTTCACCCCAACTGCGCGCCCGCCTCGTTCAATACACCGAATTGCGGCCATGCACCAACGCGTTCATCGATGCCCGCAGTCCCGGCAGCGACCAAAAAGAGAACTTCACCATCATCGGGCCCGGTGTGGCAGAGAACCCCCATCAGCACGTACACATCAATGAGCCGCACGGCTTCAATATAGGCGGCGCACGCCAGCCGCCGGGTTGCACCAATTCCTTGCACAGTCACGTCAGCGAAGAAGTATTCATCGTGCATCAAGGAACGTGGCGCTTTTTCTGGGGGGAACACGGCGATGCGGGTGAGGTGACACTCGAAACCGGCGATACCATTTCGATTCCCATTAATGTCTTCCGCGGATTCGAAAATATCGGATCGGATGTCGGCTTCATGTTTGCAGTCCTCGGCGGAGACGATCCGGGGCATGTGCACTGGGCACCGCACGTGATCATCAAAGCGCGCGGCTACGGGTTGGTTTTGCTTAGAAATGGCAGCCTCATCGATACGACCTTGGGCGAGACTGTGCCGCAAGATGCCGTGGTCGTGCATCCTTCCACCCGAAAAGATATCGCGCACATTCGCACGCCAGCCCTCGAAGAAATGGTGCGCAAGGTGGTGAAGTACGCATCGGTGAGCGCCAATCCCGCTTCGGCGCTCGCGACGCCGGGTGTTCGTGAGGCCGCAATCATCGGCGCGGGAGAAACCTCAGACGGATTTGCAGCCGCCCCGATTGATAGCCCACATGGTTTCACGTTGCGGCATCTGGCACTCGATCAGGATGCGCGCACCCTGTTGCATGGGCGCGAAAGTGTAGAAGTATTGCTGGTTCATCGCGGGCGAGTGCGTTGGCGCAACGATGCTGGCGACAGCGTGGAGCTCGATGCTGGCGACACATTCACTGTCCCACGCGGGATGCCGCGCATGATCGAGGCGCTCACACCAGCGGAAATCTTCGTTGTCCGTGGCGGCAACGACCCCGGACCCGTACACGTTCTGCCGACGTAGCCTGCTTGTTGCCAACGTTGCTATTGCTGCCGGGGACACTGTGCGACACGCGCGTTTGGGATGAGCCCTGCAAGACGTTACACCGCGACTGGCCAATTGGATACGTGGACTACCGGTTTGAAACGAGTATCTCGGCGATGGCTGAAGTCGCGCTTGCAGCGGTGGATGGACCGATCATTCCCATCGGCCTTTCGATGGGCGGTATCGTGGCGCTCGACATCTGGAGCAAGGCACCTGAAAGGGTCGTGGCAATGGCACTCTTCGATATGGATCCCGGCGCCGATACTTTGGAGCGTCGAGCGAAGCGCGATGCTCAGGTCAATCAGGCCATGCACGGGAATTTTCTCGACATGATCGAAACCCAATTGCTACCCGCATATTTTTCTGCAGAGCGTTCGGCGGATAAAATGCCGCGCGTGTCGCGCGACGCGCTGCGCAGGACGGTCGTCGCGATGGCAATTGATCACGGTGCCGTAGCGTATGCTGCTCAGGCCGAAGCGCTCGCCAACCGGCCTGATTTCTGGTCGCTGCTAGACAGTATTGATGTGCCCACCCTGATTGCGTGCGGTGCGGATGATCGAATTTGCCTGCCCGCAACCCACATCCGCATGGCATCGCGGTTGCCATTGGGCAGGGCGACGTTCAGGTCTATAGCAGCCGCTGGACACCTTTCGCCACTGGAGCAACCAGCGGCGACAACGAGTGTGCTGCGTTCCTGGCTGGAGGGGTTTATACCCGGAAAAATATGAGGCGTCGACAATCTGCGCGGTTTTTTGACCGGGTACGAACAGCAGCGCGGCGAACGCTGGTCAGCCTAAAGCGGAATGCAAGCACATCATTTAATCACTCCGGAATCATCGCGACACTTGCGCAGTAACGAGGGATGTGAACCGATGTGAGACTAAGCCACCGCTCGTCCCGGCCCAAGCTGCTCCCGCAACCCATTCACCACCGCCCCCTCACCACGCACGCGAAAAATCGCGCCCTCATCGTCGGCACGCTCTTCCAGCACCTCGCAACTGGCAAATATTTTCCCGCGCAGTTGTTGTGCCGACCAAGGCAGAAATAGCTCGGCTTCGACAAGGTCTTTCTGGAAAAATGCGCGGATCGTGGCATGCAGATTCGCAACATCGCCTTCTCGGCGCGCGCTCATCACGGTGCATTGCGGATACTTTTCACGCAGGGCTGCTTCACGTTCTGCCTGTGCTGTAGCGTCTCCGACGACGTCGATCTTGTTGAATATCCGAATACGCGGCACATCCTGCGCGCCGATTTCACTGAGTACTTCATCGGTCACCGCGAGCTGTCGTTCAAAGCCGGGATCGCTGGCATCGATGACGTGCAGCAACAATGATGACTCGGCCGCTTCTTCCAGCGTGGATTTGAACGAGGCGACCAAATCGTGCGGGAGATTCTTAATAAACCCGACGGTGTCACTGACCAGTACGCGCGGCACGGTCTCAGGATGCAGCGCACGCACGGTCGTGTCGAGTGTAGCGAAAAGTTTATTGGCGACCAGCACCTCGCTGCCGGTAAGTGCGCGCATTAACGTGGACTTGCCGGCATTGGTGTAACCGACCAGCGCCACACGCGCGATTTTCTGTCCCGCCTGATCGGCCTGGCCTTCTTGTCGGCGTGCGCGCTGTGTTTGCCGCTCCTTATCCATCGCGATAATTTCAAGTTGCAATTCGGCAATACGGTTGCGGATTTTTTGCCGATCCAGGGCGGCATGTGTTTCGCCCGCACCGCGTCCGCCTGTGCCGCTACGCTGCCGACCCTTTGGCCCAGCCAGCTTGGCGGCTTCGCGTAACCGGGGTGACATATAACCGAGGCGAGCGATTTCCACCTGCGCGCGCGCCGCACGCGAACTCGCGTGGCGGTGGAAAATTTCAAGGATGACCATGGTGCGATCCATCACTTCGCAACCGACTTCTATTTCGAGATTGCGGGCCTGCGACGGAGAAATTTCATGATCGACAAGGATGATGTCAACGTGACGCGTCTGGGGATCAGCAGCGGACTGCGCCGCTTCCTTTGCCCTCGCTGCACCACCCTTCGCTTTACTGTGCGAATTGGCAGGCCCGGCGTCAGGATCCAGCTCATCTTCAAGCTCGGACTCAGCATCAATAGCCTCGACCACTGCGCCCTCCACGAAGTTGCGCATTTCCTGTCGCTTGCCAACGCCGAGGTAAGCCGTCCTGTCAAAGCTGGTGCGCTTCTGTATGAACGTGCCGACGACCTGATAGCCCAGCGTTTTGGCCAGTTCGCGCAGCTCTGTTATTGATGCGTGCAGCTCAACATCGCTAACCGATGGGAGCTGCACGGCCGCAACGACGGCGCGCAGGGGGGCTTCTTTGAGTTCGTTTTGCATTGGGGGATTGATTATTTTGGGGTCGAGCTTGGGTGAAATTAGCGGCCAATAGCGCTGAAATTTCACACAAAGCAATTGCCCAGCTTAGCACGGCACAGAGCGCCATTCGACGGGCGTCATAGGCCGAAAATTTGCCAAAAGGGTTGCTGCTGCTAGCGCCGCATCGTTTTGAGCCGGTAATCGTAAAACCTGCGTGACGCTTTACTTGGCGTCGGCAGCTTTGATATCCGGCAACCGATGTGCAATGCCCTTGTGGCAATCGATACAGGTTTTCTCGCCGTTTGCCAATACGGCCGAATGCATATCAACGGCGCGTTTACTTTGCCTTGTGAAATCCATCGAGGAAAGATTGTGGCAGTTACGACACTCCAGCGAGTTATTGGATTTGAGTCGCGTCCACTCGTTTTGCGCCAGTTTGAGACGATTTTCCACGAACTTTTCACGCGTGTTGATGGTGCCGAAGAGATGTCCCCACACCTCCTTGGATGCCTGCATCTTGCGGGCGATCTTGTCGGTCCAGTTGTGCGGCACGTGACAGTCGGGGCAGGTGGCGCGCACGCCGGAGCGGTTGGTGTAGTGGATCGCGACGGAAATTTCCGCTCTGAAATTACGCCGAGCCGCTATTTCTGCGTGCAATGCCACATCCCGCAAATGGACGTAAAACCGCCGGTGGAAAATACCTTCGTCGATGCGGAAAAAGCGGTCGCGACGAAAAAGGCCGCGAAAAAATGAGTGCCCGATTTGCGCGTCTGAAAGCAACGGCCTGCAAATACTGGACTACGCTTTCCAGCCCAAGCAAGTTTTTTTCGCTGGGCTTTCTGACGGTGGGTGGTTTCATCGCGGGCATCATGTTCTGGGGCGGTTTCAATACCGCGCTGGAGTTGACCAATACCGAGACCTTCTGCATCGGCTGCCACGAAATGCGCGAAAATGTCTATGCCGAACTGCAGCCGACAATCCACTACACGAACCGCTCCGGCGTGCGCGCCACCTGCCCCGATTGCCACGTGCCGCACAACTGGACCGACAAGATCGCCCGAAAGATGCAGGCATCGAAAGAAGTCTGGGGCACAATTTTCGGCACCATCAGCACACGTGAAAAATTTCTCGACAAGCGCCTCGAAATGGCACAACGCGAATGGACGCGCCTGAAAACCAACAACTCGCTCGAATGCCGCAACTGCCACAATCTGAGTTCGATGGATTTCACGCGCCAGAGCAAGCGCGCCATGGAAATGCATTCAACCGACCTGGCAAGTGGTGCGAAGACCTGCATCGATTGCCACCAGGGGATTGCGCATCGACTGCCGGATATCAAGTCGGGGGAAGTGAAGTAGTCGCTTTGCAGTTTGCAAGCGTCAGATTTCACGCGTGCTGCCGCTGCGCGCGTTTGACGGGCAACGATTCGTGCAGCATATCGCCGCGGATGCGGCGTGGGTGCCGTGGCGTTGGTTGGGGTGCGACGCGAATGGATTTGCGGCGCGCGATACGGCCATTGCTGCGGCTACTTCGGGCATTGCTGGTGCGCGTGTTGTACGCGGGGGCTCCGGTGCGGCCACGCAGGTGGCATCGCATGACGGTGAGTTGCTTTTCTTGTTCGTATTGAGCGGCAGTCTGCAACTGCAAAGTGCGTCCCTTGGCGAACACGCTTTGCATGCGGGCGACAGCGTAACGATTCCGGCGGCTGCGGAGGTTTCGCTGCGTGCGTATCTGTCGGTTGAGTTTTTCTTGCCGGCCAACACACCGCAGTAGCCACGCGATTGCCGGAGCAAACTAACGCTGAACCACTTGCAGTTTTCTGACGAGCGGATGCTGAACTTTCTTCTCGGC
>JANOQY010000281.1:0-1819 GCA_031414995.1 Betaproteobacteria bacterium | reverse complement strand
GCGCGCGGACATGGATGGTTTGCCCGTTATCGAAGAAACCGATGTGCCCTTCAAGAGCCAGGTACGCACCTTGTGGAACGGCGCGGAAGCCGGCGTGATGCACGCCTGCGGGCACGACACCCACGTCGCCATCCTGATGGGTGTGGCTGAAATGCTGTCGCACATGCGTAGCGAAATTCACGGGTCAGTCAAATTCATCTTCCAGCCCGCCGAGGAGATGCCACCCATAGGCGAAGAGGGCGGCGCCAAGCTGATGATCGAGCAGGGCTGTATGCAGAACCCGAAAGTCGATGCAATTTTTGGTCTGCACATCACATCCAAAATGCACACCAACACTATCGGTTACCGGGTCGGCCCGTTGATGGCCAGTGCGGATCAATTCCGCATTTTTATTCGCGGCAACCAGACCCACGGCGCACAGCCCTGGAGCGGTGTGGACCCTATCGTGGTCGGCGCGCAAGTGGTACTGGGTTTGCAGACGATCGTGTCGCGGAAGATGAATCTGACAGAGGAGCCTTCCGTCGTTACCGTAGGCTCATTTCAGGCCGGCAATCGATCAAACATCATTCCCGATGAAGCGAAGATGGAAGGCACCATTCGCACGTTTGACGAAAAACATCGCGAAGAAATTCACCAGTTCGTCGAAAAGATCACGACCATGATCGCCGAATCGGGCGGCGCCAAGGCGCACGTACACATTGCCAAAGGCTACCCGGTCACCGTGAACGACGAAGCGCTGACCAATTGGGCGGTGCCGGTATTAAAACGCATCGCCGGTGATGGAACGGTGGGGGTCTGCCCCAAAACCTGCGGTGCGGAGGATTTTGCGTATTTCCAGCAGGAAGTGCCTGGCGTGTTTTTCTTTATCGGCTGTACGCCAAAGGATCAGGATTGCAAATATGCGCCATCCAACCATAGCCCGCGTTTTTATGTTGATGAGGTTGGTTTGAAAGTGGGCGTGAAATCGTTGGCGGCATTGGCGCTCGACTGGCTATCAGCGAACGCCAAAAACAGCTGAACCGGCGTAAAATAACGTTTCGCCGATTTGATTCTGCTTGCGGGCGACGGATTCGAGAGGATTCGAAATACGGCTAAAGCGAAACAGTGATTTTTTCAAGACGAAAAACCTGTTTGCCGACAGCTATTGGTAAACAGGTTTTTTTGTTTTGGGGCTGCGTTCAAATAAGCGAAGCGGCCCAAATCAAACGCGCAAGAACATACAAACATCATGGACCATTCTTACTCTACCCGCCCCACACGCACACGCTCACTAATGGACGCGCTCGCGCATCGCATCCTCGTGCTCGACGGTGCGATGGGCACTATGATCCAGCGTTATCGGCTGACGGAACTTGAATACCGTGGCGACCGATTCGCCTCCTGGAAGAGTGATTTGCGCGGCAATAATGATCTGCTGACGCTGACGCGCTCGCAGGTCATCCGTGAGATTCATGGCCAATATCTCACTGCGGGTGCGGATATTCTCGAAACCAATACCTTTAATTCCACCACCGTTTCCATGGCTGACTACCACATGGAATCGTTGGCCTACGAGTTGAATTTTGAGGGTGCCAAGCTGGCGCGCGAAGTCGCCGATGCGCAGACCTTGGCGACGCCGACCCGCCCGCGATTTGTCGCTGGCGTATTGGGCCCGATGAACCGCACGCTGTCGCTGTCACCGGATGTGAACGATCCCGGATTTCGCGCCGTGAATTTCGATGAAGTGAAAGACGCCTACCGCGAGGCCACGCGTGGACTGATCGACGGCGGCGCAGATATCCTGCTGGTCGAAACCATTTTCGACACGCTAAACAGCAAA
>JANOQY010000280.1:0-7183 GCA_031414995.1 Betaproteobacteria bacterium | reverse complement strand
ATCGAATTCGGGGCCGACCTGGTTTCGACGTGGGCTACAAAGCAGAACCGTGCATACCGAGGGGTGGTCACCTCGTAAATACAACCGCAAACCAATAGTCGCAAACGACGAAAACTACGCTCTAGCTGCTTAAACCCAGCTGGACTCTGCACCGGTGGGCCTCAACGCTGGGTGTAGCAATACACGGCAGAGTCATTAACGAGGATCGCTTCGCATCGGGTCACTTGGTGTGAGGTTAAATTAAGGTGGCTCGCTCCTCACAAGCCTGCCCGTTGGCGTGTGAGAGGTCAGAATCAAATACCGGGATCTAAGTATGTAGAGCGGCCTGTAGAGGGCTTGCGGACGCGGGTTCGATTCCCGCCGGCTCCACCACTAAAAGAAAACGCCACCCAGTCTCATCGGGTGGCGTTTTCTTTTAGTGATCGAATTTGGGCGGAATCGAATCGCCGTCCGGTACGGACGCGGGACGGAAGCGGGGTTTCGCCGAGCACTGCTCGGCGCCGCTGTAGTCCGAGCGCCATGCAGGGCGCGAGGTGGCTTTTTCGGCGCAGCCGAAAAAGGATTCCCGCCTCCACCCACTGAAAAAAAGCCAAAACCAAGCACCCGCGCCCCTCTTGGCGCGAAAAGATTCAGAAAACCTCGCCAATGCTAGAGTGTTCGCATTTTCGTGAATTTCGCAGCCATAAGCTCTACGCTCACTCAAGCAACCAGAAAAATATAAAATAGCCCCATAAAATCAGCGATTTGTTACACTCATTCGCAGTTTTTAGTTCAAACAATACGCAGCACCCTTAAGGCAATTTTCAATCGGCGCCAACGCGCGCGCCTGAAACGCCTGCACATAAGTTTTAAGAAAAACAGGCAACTAAATTGACCTTAAACCAGACTGCTTCCCCTTCAGCCTTTCGACAAGACATTAACGGCTTACGCGCTTGGGCGGTCGTGGTCGTCATTCTTTATCACTTCGGCATCACCGGATTCACGGGTGGGTTTGTCGGGGTGGATGTTTTTTTTGTTATCTCCGGTTTCCTGATGACAGGCATCGTGGTCGCCGGGCTGGAGCGAAGCGAAGGGTTCTCGGTTTGGGGGTTTTACCTCGCCCGCGCGCGACGCATTCTGCCAGCGCTGATCGTGCTGTGCGCCGTGCTGTTGGCGCTCGGCTGGTGGGTGTTGATGCCAGTCGATTACAAAATACTCGGTACGCACGTCATCGCCAGTCTGGCCTTTGTGTCCAACATCAAATTCTGGCGCGAAACCGGCTACTTCGACGCGGAATCTCACGAAAAGTGGCTACTGCACACGTGGTCGCTGGCGGCAGAGTGGCAGTTTTATATGCTGCTGCCACTGGCACTACTGGCGATTTGGAAATGGCGTTCTGGTCGCCGGACGATTACGGTGGCAATAGCGGTGGCCTTTGTCGCGTCGCTGTTTTTATCGATCCTGCTAACGCCGCGTGCCCCGATTGCGGCATTTTATTTGCTCCCCACCCGCGCGTGGGAAATGCTCGCCGGTGGGTTGGTTTATCTGATGGCACATCGGCTCAATCTGGGCACTCGTCAGCGCGCATGGCTGGAGGCAGTTGGGTTGTTGCTGGTACTGGCCGCGGTGTTCGGGTTCGATGCGAAATCGCCATGGCCCGGTTGGCATGCGCTGGTGCCGGTTGTTGGCTCAGTGCTAGTGCTGATTGCCGCGCGCCCTCAATCTCACTTTACGGTAAATCCTGTGGCGCAATGGCTGGGCACGCGCTCATATTCCATTTACCTTTGGCATTGGCCGATTGTGGTTGCGCTTGGGTATTTTGATCTGCAGGCACACGCGATCGCGACAGTTGCAGGCTTGATGTTAACGATGCTGTTGGGGGACCTTTCGTATCGGTTTGTAGAGACGACCGCGCGGCGGAAACTGAGCGGGATGCGGATGCAATGGAGCGCCGTCGCAGTGGCGTGCGCAATATTCGTCGTCGCGATACCGAGCGCGTGGATTCGCATGAAGGAAGGCGTGTTGGGACGTATTGCCCCTGAAATTGAACTGGTCAGCCAGGAGGCGTTGAACCGAAACCCCCGATTGGCGGACTGCCATCCCGCGACGGGCAACGTGTCGCCGTCGTGTATGTTTGGCGGCAGCGAGGTCCGCGCCATCATGATGGGTGATAGTCATGCCAACGCGGTTATTTCTTCGTTGGCAGCCGCTGAGATGCTGAATCACCGTGCCAATGCCGGCGTGATGGAGTGGACATACAGCGCTTGCCCGATCATTCAGGGCGCGCACAATATTCGCGTTCCCGGCTACCAGTGCGAAGATTTTATTAACTGGGCCGTGCAAAAGTTAAAGAGTGTGCCCAAAGACATCCCGGTGGTAATTGTCAGCCGAGACAGTCTCTATGTTTTTGGTCAAAATGAGGAGGGAAGTCAGGCAAAAAATCCGTGGGTTTATTTTTCTCGCCAATATACGGCGGCTGAGCCCGCATTTCTTACTGAATATGCGCAGCACCTGACAGATACAGCGTGCCTGTTGGCGCAGGATCACCCCGTCTATCTGGTTCGTCCCATTCCGGAAATGGGTGTGGATGTCCCAAGGACGGCGCGTGCGCTGGTTTGGGGGAAACATCGGGACGTTTCAATTTCTCTTGCCCACTACCACGAACGCCAAAATTTTATCTGGGGTGCGCAAGACGCTGCACGCAGCCGCTGCGGCGTCAAAATTCTTGATCCCTTGCCTTACCTTTGCAAGGATGGTCGCTGCCAGAGTGCAAAAAATGGACGACCAATCTACTTCGACGATGATCATCTGAGCGAATTTGGCAACAAACTGCTGGTGCCGATGTTTGCCGAGGTGTTTCAGACAAAGTGATGGGGCCGTTGGCAACATTGGCACGGTGGATAATGCTAGGCGATTGCAACTAAAATCGGATAGCCCCGAGCGTTGAATATCCCTCTTGCCGTTACTAAATCATGTCCTTTAGTCTCCCTCGCCCATTACTCATCTTGATTGCGCTGCTGGCAATCTTCATCTCATTTGATGGCTTGGGTGACCGCAAGCTCGCCAATCCCGATGAGGGACGCTATTCGGAAATATCGCGTGAAATGGCCGCATCCGGCGATTTCGTCACGCCGCGATTAAACGGCTTGAAGTATTTTGAAAAGCCGCCCTTGCAATATTGGACCACTGCGATCTCCTTCACGTTGTTCGGCGAGAGCGACTTCACTGCCCGGCTTTACACCGCACTGTGCGGCCTCGGCTGTATTTTGATGATCGCGTACGCAGGCAAACGTATCTATGACGAGGAAACCGGCATGCTGGCCGGCCTTGTCATGCTGAGTGCGCCCTATTTCGCAGCGATGAGCGAGATCGTGACGCTGGATATGGGCCTTACGTTCTGGATGACGCTATCGATATCGTCATTGATGATTTCGCAACGAGCATCGAGGGAGTTCTCCCGACGGCGCTGGCTTTGGCTGGCATGGGCGGGCATGGCTGCGGCCGTTCTTTCCAAAGGCCTTATCGGCATTGTGTTTCCAGCGGCGGCGGTATTTCTCTACTGTGTTTTTCAACGCAATTTCCGTCTGATTTTCAAGCTGGAATGGTTGTGGGGGCCACTTATTTTTCTTGCCATTACCGTGCCGTGGTTCGCGCTTGTTTCAATCAGAAATCCTGAGTTTCCGCAGTTTTTTTTCATCCATGAACACTTTGAACGATTCCTGAGTACCACTCACCGCCGGGAACAGGCTTGGTGGTATTTCTTTCCGTTGTTGTTCGCAGGTTTTTTGCCTTGGGCAATTGCCTTGATTCCCGCTTGCGTACATGGATGGCGACATCCTGCGCTGTTGTCAGGCGGGTCGGATTCGCATGCGGGTTCACACGCATTTTCGCCGCTCAAATTTGCACTCATTTTCAGCGCTTTCATATTGCTTTTCTTCAGCAGATCCGGCTCTAAATTACCTGGTTACATTTTGCCCATGTTTCCCGTGTTGGCGATCATTATCGGCAGCTATCTGCGTACGGCGGAGCCAAAGCGGTTATCCTGGCTGGTGCTGCCGGTCTTCCCGCTTGCGCTGGCGGGCGCGTACGCTGCGTGGGTTGCCCCGGCATCGCGGGCTGCGGGGTTCAGCCGCACGCTTTATCAGGACATGAGCGGCTGGGTCATCGTCGCTGCACTCTCCATCGCTGTGGCCGCAATCGTGTCCTTTGTCCTTTTACGTGCGCAACGAAAGTGGCTAGGCGTGCTGGTGCTTTCTGTGGGCACCATGATCGGGATGGAATTGATTGAGCGCGGCTACGAGCGAATTTCTCCGCTGCAGTCTGGCTTTGCGGTGTCTGAGTCGATCAAACCACACCTCAAGCCTGAAACACGACTCTACTCGGTGGGTAACTATGAACAATCACTGCCGTTCTATCTAAAGCGCACGCTTACGCTAGTCGATTATGTGGATGAATTTGAAATGGGACAGCGAAGCGAGCCGCAGAAATGGATTGAAAAAATCAGCGATTTCCCTGCGGCCTGGAACGCGCCGGGCTCGGCGATTGCTATCATTCCCCCCGGCGATGTCGATAAAATGCGTGCTCTGGGCATCGCGTTCGAGGTCATTCACATGGATCCCCGCCGCGCTGCGATCAAGAAAAACTAATCAACCCGGACCGCAAATTTGAACCTCACCGTTTTTTCTCTCCTGCTAACCGGCGTGCTGCTCAATGCAGCGGCACAGTTGCTCCTGAAAGCCGGCACGATGCGTATCGGTGAGTTCGCTTTCAGCACGGAAAATATCATCCCGATTGGCTGGCAACTTGCCACACAACCGTTCATCGTGGCTGGTGTGTGCTGCTATGGCATCAGCCTTGTGGTGTGGATCATGGGGCTTTCACGAGTGCCCGTGAGCATCGCCTACCCGATGCTTTCAATCGGGTACATCATCAGCGCGATTGCCGCCTGGTACTTGTTTGGCGAATCGCTCACCTCGCAGAAAATGGTCGGCATCGGCTTCATCATCATCGGCGTCTATCTGGTGGCAAAGTCATGAGTGCCCAGCCCTACCTTAGCTTTGCGCGGCCAACCATCACCGAGAGCATGGCCGATTTGGTGAAAGAAACATTGCTCTCGCTGCAGATCGCGAGTGGACCGCGCGTGCTGGAGTTCGAGAAAGCACTGTCGGTCTATCATGGTGGACGGCCCGCACGGGTGTTTACATCGGCGACGGCAGCCATGGAGGTCGCGTTTCAGGTCTGCAAAATTGGTGCCGCATGTGGCGGATCAGCGACGGATGAAGTCATCACCTCGGCGATGACTTTTTTCTCGGTCGGCAACATGATCGAGAAAGTCGGCGCCAAAACCGTGATGGTCGATTGTGATTTGATCAGCCGAAATCTCAATCTGGACCACGTTGAGCGCGCCATAACGCCGCGAACAAAAGCGATTGTGCCGACACATTTTTCGGGCCTGCCATGCGATATGGATCGGCTATACACAATCGCAAAAAAACATAGCCTGCGCGTCATCGAGGATGCCGCGCTGGCGATAGGTAGTGGCTGGAAAGGCGCGCCAATAGGCGCTTTTGGCGATATTGTGCTATTCAGCTTTCATCCGAACAAAAACATGACTTCCATTGAAGGTGGCGCTGCGATCTTTGCTGACGCGACTGAGGCAAAGCGTGCCGAAACGTTGCGCTTTCACGGCATTTCCAGACTTGCCGACGGCACTCGCGATATTGAATATCCAGGCGGGAAATTTAATATGAGCGACGTCTCCGCTCGTCTGGGCATCGAACAGCTGAAACACCTCGATATGTGGTGCACTCAGCGACGCGCAATAGTGAACCATTATTTCAATCTATTGGAGCCAGTGGCCGCCAAACTCGGTATGACCTTGCCCGCGAAGGCGCATCCTGGCGATGAAACTGGCCATAGCTGGAACATGTTCTGCGTGCTGTTGCCACTGGATGCGCTTTCAATCACGCGGAAGCAGTTCATGGACGAAATGCACCAACATCAAATCGGCATCGGCGTTTCGTACGAGGCAATGCACCTCACCACGCTGTTCCGCGGCAAAGGCCATCGCGAAGGTGAATTTCCGAACGCCGAACGTATTTCCAGCCAAACCGTGACGCTTCCACTTCATCCAGGGTTAACGCATGCGGATGTGAAGCGCGTCTGTGAGGCCATGTCCACTATCCTGATCAAGCATCGGGTTGCCGCATGAACGCCGCGCCAACATTATCAGTCGTCATCCCGGTCTACAACGAAGAGTCCGGTCTCGCGGAATTATTCAGTCGCCTCTATCCCGCGTTGGACAATCTAGCACTCAGCTATGAAATTATTTTCATCAACGACGGCTCGACGGATCGTTCCGCCGCACTTTTGCGTGAACAATTTCAGCTGCGACCAGATGTCACCCGTGTGATCCTGTTCAACGGCAACTACGGCCAGCATATGGCGATCATGGCGGGCTTCGAGCGCTGCCGTGGCGACCGCGTTGTGACACTGGACGCCGACTTGCAAAACCCGCCCGAGGAAATCGGCAACTTGATGGCCGCAATGGATAAGGGCTTTGATTACGTCGGCAGTATCCGTAAAAAACGCCAAGACACAGCGTGGCGGCGGTGGGCATCAAAGGCGATGAACCGGACGCGCGAACAGCTCACTCATATCAAGATGACCGATCAGGGTTGCATGCTGCGTGCGTATCGGCGCGACATCATCAACGCCATTAATCAGTCGCGTGAAGTAAGCACCTATATTCCAGCACTGGCGTATTCGTTCTCACACAATCCGACAGAAATTGAAGTTGAACACGAGGAGCGCGCGGCGGGTGAATCAAAATATTCGCTTTATAAACTCATTCGCCTCAATTTCGATCTCGTCACCGGATTTTCTACCGTGCCTTTGCAGGTATTTTCGTTTATCGGCATCATCATCTCGCTGCTTTCACTGGCGTTTGTGGTGTTTCTGGCTATCCGTCGGTTGGTCGTTGGCCCGGAAGCGGAAGGCCTGTTTACGCTTTTTGGTATCGCCTTTTTTCTGATCGGCGTCACGCTGTTTGGTATCGGCCTGTTGGGTGAATATATCGGCCGTATTTATCAGCAAGTGCGCGAACGACCACGTTATCTCATTCAAGCCGTGCTTGAAAAAACCGAATGACCTCGGCTGTTGTTTTTGCGTATCACAACGTCGGTGTGCGATGCCTGTCAGTGTT
>JANOQY010000279.1:0-1900 GCA_031414995.1 Betaproteobacteria bacterium | reverse complement strand
CGGCATAGCTCACACGGCGCGCGTCTTTCGCGACGTCGTCAGGTTCAAAAATGAAGGCAATCCGGTCGCCATTGCCCGCCGCGACATGCCTGTCGACTGCATTGTGGCAAAGGTTGAGAACACCATCCTCGTACCATTTTATCGACACCGGATCGTAGGACCAGTTGCCGATTATGGTCGGCCGCGTCGTCCAGTCGAGACGCTTGGCTTGCTTGGCCCAAAACGCGTCGGGATTTTCGATGCTCTCCGCATACATCCGGCCATAGTCATCCGCAGTGCAATGTGCGTTTTCGGCCGCGCTTTGGGGAACAGGGAACCAATCCTGATGTTCACTCATAAATCTCTCCATCATTTTGCGACTTCGGCGTTGTGGAATTGTTTCATAAAAGGAAAAAGGGGGAAAAGGGAAAAAAGGCGTTACCGGGACCCTCGGATGTTATTCTTTTTGTCTTTTTTTGCTTTTTCCCTTTTATGAAACGGAAACTTCCCGACTTTGAAAGCAACCAATGAGACTGCAAAATAAATCCGCCCTCGTAACCGGAGGTGCACGCGGAATTGGTGCCGCCATCGCCAAGGCGTTTGTCGCGGAGGGCGCACGCGTCCTGATTGCCGACGTCGATGACGAAGCGGGTGAAGCGCTGGCAAAAACCCTAGGCGGGGCATTTTTCAAACTCGACGTGTCGTCCGAGGCCGATTGGGCCAGCATGGCACTGGCCTACCCCGCAATCGATATCGTGGTCAACAATGCTGGCATTACCGGCTTTGAAGACAGCCCCGGACCGCACGATCCCGAACATGCGACCCTCGAAGAATGGCACCGCGTCCATGCGGTCAATCTCGATGGCACTTTCTTGGGCTGCCGTTACGCCATTAGAGCTATGCGCGCCAATGGAGCGGGATCAATCATCAATATGTCCTCGCGTTCGGGCATCGTCGGCATTCCGGGCGCGGCAGCTTACGCTTCATCGAAGGCCGCTATTCGCAACCACACAAAGTCTGTGGCGCTTTATTGTGCACAGCAAGGCCTCAATATCCGTTGCAACTCGGTCCACCCCGCCGCGATCCTGACGCCGATGTGGGAGGCGCTGATCGGCGATGGCTCGGATAAGGAAGCGCGCAAAGCGAAGATGGTCGCCGATACTCCGCTCAAGCGTTTCGGCACGGTCGAAGAGGTCGCGGCCATCGCAGTCATGCTCGCCTCAGACGAAGCGGCATATATGACGGGCAGTGAAGTGCATCTGGACGGCGGGTTACTCGCGGGTTCGGCGGCATCACCCGGAGATTGAGAAATTACACTGCGCAGGGTCTGCTTATCTTTTGCCGTCGGTATATTTAATCGCGGTTCCCGATATCGGCGTGCGTCCATGGTTTAATATTGTTCGCTCCGTTTTACCAAACCGGGCATTGATAACTGCATCCGCTCCCATTTTTCTTGCGCGCTCCCAAATCTCCGCAAGGATCTTGTCTTCGCTTGGGTTTGCCATCAACGCAAACGGCTTACGCAGATTGTCTTTGATCTCACCGACAACAATATAAGGTCGCGCTGAGTCACCCTTAAAGACTGGGATTGCCGTTTCGGAAATGTTGGTATTTTCGCTTGCCGCAATTGACGTGGGCATCATTACCGGAAGCAAGACAACTACCAAATTGAGCCTGATAACCGTCTGGATAGAGCTTGTACTCATAATTTGAAACACCCCGATTTAGTCTTGCCGATAAAATAGATTGCATAATTTGCAGTTTCTGAAAAACGATAATGTCAAATAATAAAATGAGGGGTCGCAATGAAAATCAAAGCATCTTTAATCGCGATAGCAATTATTTTTGCATCGCCTGCCGTGGCTGAAACGCTCAATAACGATTCCGTGCTCTCGCTTTTGAATGCAGGGCTTGGCGATGA
>JANOQY010000278.1:0-3912 GCA_031414995.1 Betaproteobacteria bacterium | reverse complement strand
ATGTGTCGTGGCTTGGCCGCCATGAGGTCATCGGTGGACGGGTCGATACCCAGCGCGAGCGCGGGTCCGGAATCGGTAATCAGGTTTATCCAGAGAAGTTGTGTCGCGAGCAGCGGTAATACAACCACGTCACCTGCGCCTTTGAGGCCGATGACACCCGCGCCAACCACACCAAGAAAGACGGTCAGCACCTCACCCATGTTTGATGACAACAAATAGCGCAGGAACTTGCGGATATTGTCGAGGATGCCACGCCCTTCGCGCACGGCTTCAACGATAGTCGCGAAATTGTCGTCGGCCAGGATCATCTTGGCCGCTTCCTTGGTCACTTCAGTGCCGTTGATGCCCATCGCAATGCCGATATCGGCCGCCTTCAGCGCAGGCGCGTCATTGACGCCATCTCCCGTCATCGCGACGATGTTGCCGTCGGCCCGCAACGCGCCAACGATGCGCAGCTTGTGCGCGGGCGACACTCTCGCGAAGACAGAAGTCGTGCGCACCGCAGCGCTGAAGGCCGCATCATCGAGCGCATCGATCTCAACACCGGTCAAAGCACTTGCATCGGCGGCGGCGATGCCCAGATCGGCACCGATGCGCGCGGCGGTACGCGGATGGTCACCGGTAATCATGATCACGCGGATACCGGCCCGATGGGCCTCGCGGATGGCCACTGCCGCCTCCTCGCGCGGCGGGTCGATGATGCCGACGGTGCCGACGAAGATGAGATCGCGTTCGAGTGCGGCACCGGCTTGCCGGTCCTCGCTTGCATCCAGCGTGCGATAAGCAACCGCGAGGGTGCGGAGGGCCGCGTCAGACAGCTTGTCGACATCGGCCAGAATCTGTGCGCGCCGCGCATCGTCGAGTGTGACAATCTCCTGTCCCACGCGGGCCTGCGTGCACCGACCAAGCAATACATCCGGGGCACCCTTGGTGATCAACACGACCGCGTCACTGTGTTCGTGGTCGATCTCAATGGCCGACATGATTTTTCGCTCGGACGTAAAGGGGATTTCACCGATGCGCTCAAAACGCTGCTCGCGCCGGTCAGTGACACCGAGTTTGCGTTCAGCGACCAGAAACGCGGCTTCGGTGGGGTCACCATGAATTTCCCATTCGCCGGCTTCGCCCTGGCGAAGGTCGGCGTTGCCGGCCAGGCTGCCGCCGCTCAACACCACGATGTTTTCGTCCAGTAGTGGTCCGGTCGCGAGCTTGGCGCCCTCGTGTTCAACCTGCCCCTCAGGCGCGACACCCACGCCCGTGACATTGGTGGCACCCGAGGCTGTCATCACGCGCTCGATCGTCATTTCCGAACGGGTCAGGGTGCCGGTTTTGTCCGAGCAGATGACCGACGCTGATCCCAGCGTCTCGACGGACGAAAGATTCTTGATGATCGCGTTGTGCTTTGCCATCCGCTGCACGCCCAAGGCAAGCACCACCGAGAGAATGGCCGGCAGCCCCTCCGGCACGGCAGCGACGGCAAGGGCCACACCGAGCAGCAACACGTGAATGACATCCGCGGCGCTCTGGATATTGGAGACCAGCAGGATCGTTGCCACCACCACCACGGCAATGATGACAACGGCGATACCGAGCCTGCGCCCGAGGTGACCGACTTCTTTTTCCAGCGGCGTCGGCTCCTCCACTGTCGCTTCTAGCATGTGGGCAATCGCGCCCATTTGCGTGTCCATGCCAGTGGCGGTGACCACGGCGCGCGCACTGCCCTGTGCGACGGCGGTGCCTTTGAAGACCATATTGCGCTGGTCGCCAAGTGCCGCCGATTGCGTCATCGTGTTGACGTCCTTCTGCACCGCTTCACTTTCACCGGTGAGCGAGGCCTCTTGTACCCGCAACGACGCGGCTTCAACAAGGCGCGCATCCGCGCCAACGGCGTCACCCTCGCCAAGCACCAGCAAGTCCCCGCGCACCAACTCAGCGCTGGGCACACGCAACACCTTGCCTTCACGCAAGACCGCCGAGGTTGCTGCCGTCATCCGCGCCAATGCGGCCACCGCGTCAGCGGCTTTGGATTCCTGCATAAAGCCCAGCGCGGCATTGAGCAAGACCACCATCGTGATGACAATCGCATCCACCGGCCATCCAGCCAACCCCTCAATCACCCATGCAATGAGGGCAATGGCAATGGCGGCCAGCAGCAGGTAGATGAGGGGATCCTGAAAATGCGCGACAACGCGGCGCCAGGTAGGTATGGCCGGTGCCGCGCGAAGTTCGTTGGCACCGTTTGCCAGCAGTCGGCGCGATGCCTCTTGTGCGGTGAGCCCGTTTTCCAGGTCTGCGCCTAGCGCTTTCGCAACTTCGTCGAAGTCGTTATTGGATGGATCGTCAATTGTGGCCGTTGCCGTCATGTCTCAATCCCAATTTGGGCGCGCTTTCGGCTTACGCTTCAATGATCACTTTCAACGCCTTGGTGTCTGCGGCGTTACCGAAAGTATCATAAGCCTGAAGTATCTGTACGAGCTTGAAACGATGGGTGATTAACTGTTTGGCGTCGATGCGTTTTGATTGCACTGTTTTCAAGAGCAACGGAATGGAAACGGTATCGACCAGCCGCGTGGTGATGGTGATGTTGTGCGACCACAGTTTTTCGAGATGCAGTTCAACCTTGGTGCCGTGCACACCCACGTTGGCGATGGTGCCGCCCGGCGCAATGATGTCTTCACAGAGCTTGAAGGTCGCGGGAATCCCGACTGCCTCGATGGCGGTATCGACGCCACGACCGCCGGTCAGTTTCATGATCTGCGCGGCGGCATCGCCGTTGGCGCTATTGACGACATCGGTAGCACCAAAGGTTTTGGCGACAGCGAGCCGGTTGTCGTCGACATCGATCATGATGATTTCGGACGGTGAGTAGAGCTGCGCGGTCAGCAGCGCGGCTAATCCTATCGGACCAGAACCGACGATGGCAACACGCGCGCCCAGCTGTACCTTGCCATTGAGCACACCACATTCAAAACCGGTTGGCAGAATGTCGCTGAGCATCACCAGCGCTTCTTCGTCGCTATTGTCAGCTCCCGGCAGAGCCTTTGGAATTGGATGGAGACTGTTATCGGCATGCGGGATACGCACAAATTCGGCCTGTGTACCGTCGATGCTGTTGCCCAGTATCCAGCCACCGGTCGTGCAATGCGAATTCATGCCTTTGCGGCAATATTCGCAGCGACCGCACGCGGAAATGCAGGAGATCAATACTCTGTCACCCGGCTTGAACACGGTGACGCCGGAACCGACGGCATCAATTACGCCAACGCCTTCATGACCCAGGATGGTACCGGGCTTGCAGGTCGGTACATCGCCTTTAAGAATATGCAGGTCAGTCCCGCAGATTGTCGTCTTCGTGACCTTCACGATTGCATCGGTCGGTAACTTGATGGTCGGCTTGGGGCGATCTTCCAGGTTCTTCTGGCCGGGGCCGTTGTACACAAGCGCTTGCATGTTGGGTCTCCTATTCAACCGCGTTGGTTGCACACGTGCGTGTGCACATGGAGAGCTTGCACGCGATGCGGCGCGCGCGTCTGTTCGTCGCCGCACATTTAGACATTCGCACGTCCCGTCAGCGTTTTCGGCCCCCAAGCCATGACAACCACCAGGGCTGTGCAGGCCATGACTATGCCGCCAAGTCGCATGTCGAAGTACGAGCCGTAAATCGGAAACAGCATGTAGGTCAGGTTCAATGTGGCGTGAAACAGGGCTGCTGCGAACACACTCTTTCCGGTGTTGTTGTACAGCCAGACAATCAAAACGCGCGATGCCAAGGCGTACAAACACCACCACGCAATCCATGCTGGCGATCTGTGGCTCAGTAGCAGCGGCACGAGATGCCATACGACACCCACCGCGCCCAAGACCAAGCTGGCTTGCAATGCACCCCATCGTTCTTGCAAAGGGTCAGTGGCG
>JANOQY010000277.1:0-1508 GCA_031414995.1 Betaproteobacteria bacterium | reverse complement strand
ATTTCGATGTTGAGCATCTAGCGGACTCTGTTCAAAAATTGCGCCACAGCTATTTCTGTGGGAGCGGTTCCACCGCGAAAGGCCGTCGCAAACGACGAAAAAGATCGCGGTAAAACCGCTCCCACAAAAGCGAATGGTCGCCTAAACATACGCAGGCACAAGGCAATGCTTGTGATCGATGTGATACTGAAATTCATCGCGATAGTGCTTGATGAAAGCACGCACCGGCATGGCGGCAGCATCACCCAGCGCGCAAATGGTGCGGCCCTGAATGTTGTCCGCGACCGAGTTCAACATGTCGAGGTCATCCATGCGGCCTTCGCCATGTTCAATGCGATGAACCATGCGCCACAACCAGCCCGTGCCTTCGCGACACGGCGTGCATTGGCCGCATGATTCTTCGTAATAAAAATACGACAAACGCAGCAGCGACTTCACCATGCAGCGCGTTTCGTCCATGACGATGACCGCTCCCGAGCCGAGCATTGATCCGGCTTTGGCAATGGAGTCGTAGTCCATGTTGGTTTGCATCATGACGTCGCCCGGAATCACCGGCATCGATGAACCACCGGGGATCACAGCCTTGATCTTTTTGCCGTCGCGCATGCCTCCCGCAAGTTCGAGCAGCTTCGAGAACGGCGTGCCGAGCGGTACTTCAAAGTTGCCCGGACGTGCCACGTCACCGGACACCGAGAACAGCTTGGTACCGCCGTTGTTCGGCAGCCCCAGATTCAGAAACGCCTCGCCGCCCTTGCGCATGATCCACGGCACCGCAGCGAATGTTTCGGTGTTGTTGATGGTGGTCGGTTTTCCGTACAGACCGAAGCTGGCCGGGAACGGTGGTTTGAAACGCGGTTGGCCTTTTTTGCCCTCCATCGATTCCAGCAACGCGGTTTCTTCGCCGCAGATGTAGGCACCGTAACCGTGAAAAGCGTGTAACTGAAAATCGAAGCCCGAGCCGAGAATGTTGGGGCCGAGGAAGCCCGCAGCGCGCGCCTCTTCCAGCGCGTCTTCAAACTGCTCGTAAATCGAGAAGATTTCCCCGTGTATGTAGTTGTAGCCGACGGTGATGCCCATCGCATACGCCGCAATCGCCATGCCTTCGATCAACATGTGCGGGTTGTAGCGCATGATGTCACGATCCTTGAACGTGCCCGGCTCGCCCTCGTCTGAATTGCATACGAGATACTTTTGACCGGGGAACTGACGCGGCATGAAGCTCCACTTGAGCCCCGTCGGAAAGCCCGCACCACCACGTCCACGCAAGGCGGACTTTTTGACCTCAGCGATCACCTGATCCTGTGGCATTTTTTCCTTGAGGATTTTTGTCAGTGCTTCGTAGCCACCACGCGTTTGGTACGCGCCGATGCGCCAATCGTTGGCGTCGTCGATCTTGAGATCGGCAAAGATAGTCGGGGAAATGTGTGGGCCGAAGTGCATTTTGAAACTGCCTATGCTTTCTTCAGAGATTCGACGAGTTGATCGAATTTGTCTGGCGTAATTTTGGC
>JANOQY010000276.1:0-18374 GCA_031414995.1 Betaproteobacteria bacterium | reverse complement strand
GTCGTGCGTAACCTGAAATCGCCTTGATGAGCGCGGTGATGTCGCCTTGCAGCTTGCCGAAATTGGCGTTGGGCTCGCGGGTGATTTCATCCATGTACAGTTTTCGGTTCACTTCGATTTGCAGCGAATGTTTTTGCTCGGCCGGTTCTGAATAAGCACGCACCAGTTCGACACCCTTGTAGGGATCGTTCACCCGCACCTCGTAGCCCATCCCGCGCAAAGTCAGTGCAACGAAGGTGGTGAATTCCGGTGCGCAGGTGGTGCCATCGCGGTCGCCGAGCACGAAGTCGGCGCGCGGCACGCCCGGCCCCTCCTCTGAAATGATCGAAGATGTCGCCGGCATCGAATGACAGTTGATGTGCCAGACCGCGCCGTAATGCTTGTGCGCCGCGTTGATCGCATCGCGCACCGCCTTGTGATACGGCGCATAACAATTGGCGATGCGGGTTTGCACCTCGGCAACAGTGAGTTTGCGTGTGTAAATTGGTTCGCCTGTATCAAGCAATCGCCATACGAGGCCAATACCTTTTTCGGTTTTTCTGGTGACGTTGATCGGTCCCGGCCACGGGGTGTCGAGCAGTGCGGCATCCATGTCAAGCAACGAGCGATTGGCATCGATATAGCTTCGGGGAAATTCTGCTGCAATCAGCAACGCACCGTGATCTGGCGCTGCGGCATAGAGCGCCTCGACATGCGTGTCTTCCGCGCGGCGCAGGGTGAGGCGCGGCACGATAGTGTCGAAGTCAACGGGATAGTTCGTGCCGCTGTGCGGCGAATCGAATATGACCGGTACATCGTGGTCGTGGTCGGTGCGGGATGCAGCGATGGTGAATGCCTGTGATGGAGAAATGAGGGATGACATAACCTTCAGCTTTCATTGATTCAAGTGGCACGCCGAGAAGCGATTCACGGCGATCTGTTTGAGCATGGGTTGCTCGGTTTGGCATTTGTTGCCGGGTACGGATGCCGCGTGTGGGCAGCGCGGATGAAAATGGCAGCCCGTCGGCGGATTGAGCGGCGAGGGAATTTCGCCCTTGATGGCAACAAAGTCTTTTTTGCGCACGTCGAGCGAAGGTACTTCCGCCAGCAGGCCCTGCGTGTAGGGATGATTGGGTGTGGTGAACAGCTCGTCCGCCGGTGCGGTCTCGACCACGCGACCCAGATACATGATGACCACGCGATCCGAAAGGTGGCGCACGACACCGAGATCGTGGCTGATGAATAGATAAGTGAGATCCAGCTCTTCGCGCAGCTTGATAAAGAGATTCAATACCTGCGCCTGAATAGACACGTCGAGTGCGGCAACCGCTTCGTCACAGACGAGGAAATTCGGTTTCACCGCTAGCGCGCGTGCGATACCGATGCGTGCGCGCTGTCCGCCTGAGAACTGATGGGGGAAGCGCCGGGCGAGTGCGGGATCCAGGCCCACGCGCTGCATGACTTCGGCAACATAGGCGGACTTATCGTTGGCGTTGATGATGCCGTGCACGACAGGCGCTTCGCCGATGATGTCCTCGACGCGATAGCGCGGATTCAGTGACGCATAGGGATCCTGGAAGATCATTTGCGCTTCGAGTTGCATGGCGCGCTTTTCATCAGCGGTCATCGCGGCGACACTCTTGCCACGCCAGAATTTTTCGCCTTCAGACTGTTGATGCAAACCCACCACCACCCGGCCAAGCGTGGATTTTCCGCAGCCGGATTCACCGACCAGTCCGACGACCTCACCTTTGTTGATGGTCAGGTCAACGTGATCGACGGCGTGTACGGTTTCTTCTTTCAATCCTGCGCCAAGGGAACGTGCAAAACGCCCGGCCAGATCCAGCTTCTTCTCGAAGCGCTTGGAAATGCCTTTAAGCTCCAGCAGCGGCGCACTCATGCGGTGAGCGCCACTTCAGATGAAACATGCGGATGGAAACATCGCACTTTGTGGGAGGCGTTTGATTCGGGGCTGGCGGGGCTGGTAAAGGGTGGCGCAACTTCACAATCGCTCGCACGCCTTGAACAACGCTCGCGAAACGCACAGCCGCTGCCAATTTTAAGAAGCGACGGCGTCATGCCGGGAATCTGTTTCAACGGCTGACCTTTGACGTTGCGACTCGGCACCGAATCGAGTAATCCCTTGGTGTAAGGGTGCAGCGGATGATCGAGCAGCTCGGCAGTCGCCCCCTGTTCGACGATCTTGCCGGCGTACATCACCGCAACGTAGTCGGCGAGCCCAGCGACGACCGAGAGATCGTGCGTGATCCACATCAGCGCGGTACCCGATTCACGACAGAGCTTCTGCATCTCATACAAAATCTGCCCCTGGATCGTTACATCGAGCGCGGTGGTTGGCTCATCGCAGATGATGAGATCGGGTTTGTTCAGCAGCGCGATGGCGATGGCGACGCGTTGGCGCATACCGCCGGAGAATTGGTGGGGATAGCCCATCAACCGCTCGTCGGGCGATGGAATGCCGACTTGCGAGAGGGCATTGCGGCAGCGCTCGCGGGCGGCATCCTGCGAGATTTTTTCGTGTGCGGTGATGGCTTCAATCATCTGGGTGTCGATGCGCAACACAGGATTGAGCGTCATCATCGGGTCCTGGAAAATCATCGCCACGCCATTGCCGCGCAGCGAACGCCATTGCTCGCTGCTGTGGCCGGTCACGTCCTGACCGTTCAAGACGATGCGACCTTCGATGACGCGGCCAGGGGGATCGATCAGGCCCATGATCGAGTAGCCGGTCATCGATTTGCCCGAACCCGATTCGCCGACGAGACCGACGATTTGCCCTCTGTCGATGGAGAACGAAACGTCGTCAACCGCTTTCACCACGCCGGCTTTCGTGAAGAAATGGGTGCGCAGGTTTTCGACTTGCAGAACAGCGCTCATGGCGCGGATACCCCGCATAAAATTACGAAACACGAGCATTGGCGAGCCTTCTGGAGCAGAAGTGTCTGTGAATGCCCGCCAATTCTAGTGTTTTGTGTTTCCATCATTTTTTCAACCTCGGATTCAACACATCGCGAAGTTGATCCGCCACCAGATTGATCGACATGATCGTCACCAGCAACGCCAAGCCAGGATAAAAGCTGATCCAGTATTTGCCGCTCATCAGATAGGTGAAGCCATTGGAAATCAGCAGGCCGAGCGATGGCTCCGTAATCGGCAAGCCAAGCCCCAGAAATGAAAGTGTGGCTTCCAGCGAAATGGCGTGCGCCACCTGCACCGTCGCGACGACGATTAGCGGCGGTAGGCAGTTGGGCAGCAGATGTTTGAACAGGATGCGCGGTTTCGATAGCGACAACACGCGCGCCGCTTCCACATACTCCTTTTGCTTTTCGACCAACGCCGACGCCCGCACCGTTCGTGCGTAATACGCCCACTGCACGGTGATGAGCGCGATGATCACTTTGTCCACACCCTGCCCAAACACAGCAAGCAGAATGAGCGCCAGCAAAATCGCCGGGAACGATAGCTGGATGTCGACCACGCGCATGATCAGCGTATCCACCCAGCCGCCGAAGTAAGCTGCCATCAAACCAAAGGTGAGGCCGATGACGACCGCGACTACTGTGCTCGCCACACCCACACCCAGCGAAATGCGCAGTCCGTAAAAAATGGCCGAAAGCATATCGCGCCCCTGATCGTCGGTGCCGAGTAAATAGGTTTTATCCGTTGTGGATTTTTCGCCCGGTGCCAACTTGCTGTCCATCAAATCAATCTGACCAAGATCGTATGGATTCTGCGGCGAAATGAAAGGCGCGAAGATGGCAATCGTCAGCACCAAAAGCAGCATGGCGAGACCAATGAGTGCGAGCTTTGACTCGGCAAATTCGCTCACAAATCGCCGAAACGGCGTTTCCTCCTTCAACGGCGCATCGATTGGCATCACGCTGGTTTCCATATCAGTGCCCCGCCCCGGATGACTGCCCCAACCGCACGCGCGGATCGAGGAAGGAATAGACGATATCGACCACGAAATTGATCACGATAAACAACAACACGATCACCATCAGGTAGGCCACGATCACAGGGCGGTCGAGTTGGTTGATCGAATCGATGAGCAGCTTGCCGGTGCCGGGCCAGGCGAAGATCGATTCGGTGACGATGGCAAACGCGATCACCGAGCCGAACTCAAGTCCGATCACGGTAACGATGGGGATCATGATGTTCTTCAGTACATGCACACCGATCACACGCGACTGCGAGAGGCCTTTGGCACGGGCGAATTTCACGTAATCCTGCAACAGTGCTTCGCGCGTCTGTGCACGGGTAAGCCGAATCAGCAGCGAGAGTTTGAACAGCGCCAGATTCAGCGCGGGCATGAACAAATGCAAGATACCGTCCCAAGTGAGAAAGCTCACCTGCAAGCCCAGCAGGCTCACCGTTTCGCCCCGCCCATTCGACGGCAACCAACCGAGATAGACAGAAAAAAACATGATCAGCACCAGTCCCACCCAAAATGTCGGCAGCGAAAAGCCAACGATGGAGCCTGCCATGATGCTGCGGCCAATAAAGCTGTCCGGCTTCAACCCCGCGACCAAACCCAGTGGAATGCCGAGCAATACTGCCATCAAGGTGGCCACGACGGCGAGCTCAATCGTTGCCGGCATTTTGGAGAGGATCAGCTCCAGAGCGGGCACACCGAACACGAAGGAGCGGCCGAGGTCCCCTGACAGCGCGCCCTTGAGAAACGCGCCGAATTGTTCGTGCAACGGCTTGTCCAACCCGAGCGCGACGGTCGCGCGCATCCGCTCCACTTCATCGGCTTGTGGATTGACCAGCAGCTCGATCGGATTGCCGATGGCGTACACACCCAGAAACACGAGCATCGCCATTACCAGCAGGACAAATCCGGATTGGGTCAGGCGACGGATGGTGTAGGCAAACATGGATTGTTTTGACGCCCTCTCCCGTGAAGGGAAATGGGCCAGCGCGCGCGTTTGATGTTGGGTGATTCGAAGTGAGTATCTTAACCTTTTGGCAGTGCTGTAACAGCCGCTACTGTCGCAAACTTCCGTCCAGTGACCTTGTTGCAACGTTTCGCGACGGAATAAGGCAGGCGTCTGTTTTGCCAAATAATCTATATCGATTGCGAGCGACTGCAAAGCCGCCGTTGCGCATCAAACACGACGATCATCGGTTGGCGCATGCTGGCATTGTCAAATATCCCTGATAGCTAGCGACCAATCCAACGCCCGGTAACTCTGCCTGCACAAGAAAGTGCAGACAACCCTCGCGGCCCGTTTCTTCTGCAACCACACGCGGCATGAGCCATGTCGGACACGGGAACCCAAGAAAATATAGATAGCGCAGACGCATAGTCAGTTGCCCTTGGTTCTCGGCGAGCTCAAACATCAGCCGCGCCACGCCAAGTTTTTCGAAGAGCTGACCGTCGATCAATTGCAAACGCGAGGTCATTGTCGTCAATGGGAAATGACGTGTCCAGGTTTCTGCCTCGGCTTGCGCATCAAGTTCGAATTTAATTGCACCTTCGCTTGCGGAGCGTGGCGTGCCTAGCAGGAGTGCCAATAGTTTCGCAATAAGTGATTTCGGCGCATGTACTTCAACCCGCCCATGCAGCGTGTGTTTACCCGCAAGGCGATGAAACTGTTGTACTTCGGGTGCGAGGCGGTTGAAGCTCTCGCCCATTGTGCGTTCGTACATTGCGCCGCCACCGCGCGATGCGGGTGCAGTGGCTGACAATATTCTTCGCCTATTTTCCAGCGGGTTTTATCATCAACGCATTAAACCGCCTCTGCGCGCGCGGCGTCACGACCAGCCCCTTCTTCGCCGCGAAATCAAAGATTGGGTAGAAGACCGGAATCAGCGGTTGATCGTTCATGGCAAAACGAATGGCGCGACCAAGCAGCTCATCGCGGCGTTCATCGTCCATCGTTTGCAAGGCATCGCCCAGCAACTGGTCAACGACGGTATTGGAATAGCGCGTACGGTTTGCGGTACCGAAACCTTTGGCAGGCGTGGTGGTGGCGACCAGCGCGCGAAGACTGTTGGCGGCTTCTTCGGCACCGTATTGCGCAGCGAATGCGCTGAAATCCTGCTTGGAGGCGCGCGAAAAGAACAGGCTACCAGGCAATGTTTCGACTTCTGCTTTAAGGCCCAAGCGCGTCCACATTTGCGCGACCGCCTGCACGACGGAAGCGTCGTTCGGATAGCGGTCATTGGTGGCGTGCAACACGATGCGAAAGCCATCGGGCCAGCCAGCCTCTTTGAGCAGGGCCTGCGCTTTGATGAGATCGAACGGGTCTGGTTTCAAACCTTTAAGCGAGCCGGGGAATTGTTCGGCCAGCAATTGCGAGGCAGGGATGCCGCTGCCATCCATGATGCGCTGGACAATCAGGGCGCGATTGATCGCGAGCGACAGCGCTTTTCTGACGCGCATGTCCTTGAGCGGATTTTTATCGAGCGGCTTGCCGTCTTTGGCGGTCACGAATGGCGACACATCGCGGGCGGAATCGAGGGCGATGTAATGTACCAGCGCGGCAGGGCCACGAAAGAGGGAAAATTTGCCGTCGCTTTTGATGCGCGCCAGATCCGCACTTGGCACGGCGTCGATGGCATCGACCTGACCCGAGAGCAACGCAGCAAGTCGAGTGGGGTCTTTTGCGATTACGCGTTCGGTGACTTTGGCCCAGATCGGCTTCGGCCCCCAGTATTTGTCGAAGCGCTCGACGATGAGTTGCTCGCCATTCTTCCATTCAACGAGCTTGTATTGCCCCGTGCCGATAGCTGCTTTGCCGGCATTGAAGTCCTGCGTGGTCATGCCTTTCGCCGCACTCGTTGAGACGATGTAAACGTTGGCCAGATCGTTGGGCAGCATCGGCGTGGGAGTTATGGTCTTCATCTGGATCGTGTGGTCATCGATCTTGATGATCCTCTCGACGTTACGTGTGAACTGCGAAAAGGAATTGGGGGAATTGGGCACGTTCGGCACGCGTTCCCAAGTGAAGATGACATCGTCGCCGGTAAAGGGTGCGCCGTTATGGAACACCACGCCCTTGCGCAGCTTGATTTCCCAGGTGAGGTTGTCGAGGTTTTTCCAAGAGGCTGCGAGCTGTGGTTTTGGCACCAGCTTTTCATCGAGCACGGCGAGCTTTTCATAGATCATTTCGTGCGAGGAGCCGGTGGGGAAGGCGGCAAAGAAATGTGGGTCAAGCGTATTGAGTTCGAGCTTGGTGCCAAGGGTGAGGGTTTGTGCGCCAGCTGACAAGGCGCACAACAGAAACGCGGATACGGCAAAGCGGCGCAGCAGCATGGTGTTCTTTCGTCGAATGGGTTGATCGATTATCCGCGCGGCTTGGGTGCAGGGTCAATGCACAATCGCTATCATGTAGCAATGTCGCCCCCTAAAAATCCTCGAATAGCACTCGGTTGTTTCATGCTCGAATCGAACGCCCACTCGCCGGTCGCGACACGCGAGGAGTTTGCGCAGAACTATCTGGAATTCGGCGTTGCCATGATGCATGACTGGCAGTCCGAACATCCTCGAACCGCGAAATGCCTCAGCGGATTTATCGCCGGCATGGATGCCGGGACGGCATGGACACCGCTGCCGCTGATGGGCACGCTGGTCGGTGCGAGCGGGCCGATTGATCAAACTTTCTTCGATGAAGTGGTAAGCGAAATGAGCGACCGCCTGAAAGCGGTGATGCCGGTGGATGGTGTATTTTTGTCGTTGCACGGTGCGGCCATTGGCACGGAGGAAACAGATCCTGACGGTGCTCTACTGGCGGCGATGCGCGACATTGTCGGCCCGGATATTCCTGTCATTGCCACGCTCGATTTGCACGCGAACGTGTCCCAGAAAATGGTGGATAGCGCCGATGTGCTGGTGGTGTATCGCACCAATCCGCATGTCGATATGGCCGAGCGCGGCGGCGAATCGGCCACTCATATGCGCGCGTTGCTGGGCGGCGAGCGCGCCACGGCAGCGTTTGTGAAGTTGCCGTTTATTCCACCGTCTGTGACGCAAAACACCAAATCCGGCCCCTATGCCGACATCATTGGCTACGGCCAATCGAAGGTCGATGCGCGGGTGATGAATGTCTCGGTGGTGAGCGGATTTTCGCTGGGCGACACAATCAAAAACGGCATGTCGGTCATCGTAACAACACGAAATGATGCCGCGCTGGCGAAGTCACTCAGCGTCGATATTGCCACGCGCACCTGGGATGACCGGCATCGCTACATACCGAATTTAACCAGCATCGAAGACGCGACGCGAATGGCATTGGCATGCGGTCGCGATGCATCGAAGCCCGCGTTATTGTTTGCCGACGTGGCCGACAATCCGGGCGGCGGTGGGCGAGGCAACACGGTGTGGATATTGAAATCGTTTTATGAAGCTGGTGTGGAAGGTGCGCTGCTCGGCATTGTTTTTGATCCTGCACTCGCGGAAGAGGCGCATTGCCTAGGCACAGGCGCGGGTTTCCATGCTCAATTCAATCGTGATGAAACTCATGCGCTGTCGGGCAAGTTCGATGCGGATGCGACGGTGGAAGCGCTGCACGACGGCAATATTGTCGGTTCGCGCGGCATTTCTGCCGGTCACACCATCATGCTGGGGCCGATGGCGTTGTTGCGGGTGGCGGGGATTCGCGTGGTGGTGGTGAGCGTGCGGCAACAATGCAAAGACACTGCGATGTTTGAAGTGTTCGGTCTCGACATTGCGAAGGCGCGATCCGTGATCGTGAAATCGCGCGGCCATTTTCGGGCCGCGTTTGATTTGCTGTTTTCAGATGACCGCATCATTGAAGTTGATGTGCCGGGCCTGACGACGCCGATTCTTTCGCGCGTGCCGTATCGCAATGTGCTGCGACCAATATTTCCGCTGGATGCGGATGCGGCGTGGTCACCGCCGCAATAAGCGAGTAAACACTAGCACTGGCGCGGTTCTTCGCGCTATTTATGTCTGCGAAGGGCACCAGTGCTTGTGTTTATAACTCGCCGTGAACGATGATCCCTTCCATGGGATCCACAGCCGCCGCCCATGGCTTGGCTGCAATCACGCGTTGGCCTTCCGCAAGTCCGGATTGCATGCGCGTGCTGATGCCGCTTGGCGTGAAATCGATGTCCTTGAGTTGATCTTCGCCATCGCGCGCGGGTGCCACCAGCGGCACCACGTGCATGAGCGTGCCGCAGCCCCACGATGCGAGTTCTCTAACCGCGGCCGTTTTCGCCGCCTTCTCTGGCACATGCTGCGCGAGCTCACGAATAATGTGGCGCAGGTGATGAATTTGTTGTTGGCGCGTGATGTGGCTTTTGGTGCGGCTGGCAAATTGGATATCCTTTTCGCGGCCCATCACTTCCCACAGTGTTTCCGGCTCCGGACCATCGGGATTCCACAGGTTGGTCGTGAAGATCACCGCGTTACGGCGCGGTTTATCATCGAGCACCGCTTCGACCGGGGTGTTGGAAAAAATGCCTCCGTCCCAGTATGGTTCACCGTCGATACGGATCGCCGGAAATGCCGGCGGCAACGCGCCGGACGCCATGATGTGCGAAATCGTAATCGGTTCCTCGCGGCTGTCGAAATAACGCATCTCGCCGGTACGGGCGTTTACGGCACCGATGGTTAATCGTGTGTGGCACGAATTGAGGTAATCGAGATCCACGAGCGCTGTGAGTGTGGCACGCAGTGGCTCGGTCGAGTAGTACGACGCCTCTTCAATGCCGACCCGCGCACTGGGGCCCTGCAACGATTGTTTTCGGGGTGCAAAAAATGTGGGAACGCCTTGGGTGATGGTCGTCAGGTTGGCAAGTGTTTGACCAAACGAAGCCATAAACGCGGGTACACCATTTCCGCCACGCTGCTGCACGCCCTCCCAGAAAGCATGCAGGCGTTCAAGGCGATGCTCGGGCGGATTGCCGGCGATGATTGCACCATTGATCGCGCCAATTGACGTGCCGATCACCCATTCGGGTTCGATATGGGCTTCATGCAGTGCTTCGTATGCGCCAACCTGAAACGCGCCTAGTGCGCCACCACCTTGCAGCACCAGTACCACTTGCCCCGGTAACGCCACACCGCGCGCACTTGTGGCCGATTTGCGTTCGACTGTCTTTTTCACGTTGACCTCGTTGCGGGTTTATTGGCAATCACTGCGGCTACTTCGTGACACTTGACGTGATCGACGCGATGACGCCGGAAGCCGTTTCAAATGATTTTAGATCAGCGCCGGAAATATCGTGACGGCGTGCGATGTACGCAAAATCAGTGTATGCCGTCCACACGCTGCCGCTGTCATCCTGATAAACCAGCAAACGCACGGGCCAGTCGAGACCCGCGACTGGATTGGACTTGATGAATAAGGTACCGAGTGGCGGATTACCAAATACCAATAGAGTCGAAGGATTGATCTTGATGTTCGCATCGGCAGCAAGCCTGGATTGATCAATTTCCTGAAAAAATTTAATTCCCTTGGCGGCAACATCTTTCTTCAAGCGCTCCACCGTTTCAGCGAGCGGGTAATTGCTTTTCACTTTGACGATGCCGCTGTCGGCCGCGAATGCGCCGCTGGCAAAAGTAAAAATGGCTGCGCCCACGACAAACGCTGCGCGAGTGATCCTGAGAAACTTGAGCATGTCGAATCCTTTTGGATGAAATTGATAAATTTGCGCTGCGTTGATCGCTGCGGAAGCAATTGGGTCGAGCCAGATTCAATTTCCTGACAGGGATTTCGTCATGAGCAGATTTCTGTCGGCGCGTTGTAAGCAATCTGCAACGCCACCGACCACTACCCGCAGGCGACGCCAACATCGGTGAATTGATGTGGGCGACGGCAGGCTTCAACAATGCCAGTCTGTTACTGATACGCCATCACATTTGCGACGCAGTCGCTAATCAACCTCAGGAGAAATTACATGAACGCAATTAAACGCAATCGCCTTACCGTTTCGATGCTGCTAGCTGGATTTATTTCGGTCGCGGCACTGCCCGCACTAGCGGGTGAATGTCCAGCCGGTAAAGTCGGCACCAATGCGCTGGCAAACGCGCCATCGGCACCCGTCGGCGTAACCGACACCGAGCTCGCAACAATTGATCTGTCCAAAGAAAACGTCAAACTCAATGAACGTCGCCTGCGCATGCGCCACATGACGATTGCTGCCGGTGGCGTCGTGCCGTTGCACGACCACGCAGATCGTCCGGCGCTCATCATGGTGAAGTCCGGCGAAATCTACGAACACAGCAGCAAGTGCATGGTGCCGATCCTGCATAAGGCCGGTGACATCGCACGCGAATATATGGGGACCAAGCATCATTGGAAAAACGATACCAGCGCGCCAGTTCAACTGCTCATCGCCGATATCGTTAACGACAAAAAGCCTGAAACGATGCCCAAGAATATGTAATCAGGCTGGCCGGAATGGCGCGGGGCACTTGGCGAAGTTGCGTACCCCGCAATTTTTTGTGAGGTAGTTTTTTCGTAGGGGTCGCCTTGAACATTTTTATCGTCATCATCGCTGCGTTGCTGGCGGCGATCATGGGGTTTGCCATTCAGCGCGGCGCCACCTGTACTGTGGCGGCAGTCGACGAAATCGTGCGGGAGCATCGCGCGCGTCGGCTTGCGGCGATGGTTGAAGCCTCGATGTGGGTGGCGGGCGGATTTGTCATCGCCGACGCGTTGCATTTTATGCCCGGTATGCCGGCCGGCTACGCGGTTAGCGGATTGACGATACTGGGCGGCACGCTACTCGGTGTCGGCGCGTTCATTAATCAGGCCTGCGTGTTCGGTGCTATCGCACGTCTGGGTTCGGGAGACTGGGCGTATGTACTTACACCCGTTGGGTTCTATCTTGGTTGCACTAGCGTCGGATTCATCTCGATGTCTCCCACGCCGCTCACAGAATCCTCGCCGGTATTCGCTGCCACGATCGCGCTGGCGGTGCCATTGGCCGCATTCATGCTGTGGCGCATTGGCAGTCCGCTTTGGCGACTTCGTGCGCATCGGACGAGCGCACCTGCGTTTGGGGGCCATATCTGGACACCACACGTTGCAACAGCAGTAATCGGTGTTACTTTTTTCTTCCTGTTGTTAATGATGGGCGGCGCATGGGCATATACCGATGTTCTCGCCGAACTTGCGCGCGGCATGACCAATAATTTGCCGGTGCGCGTATTGCTGGTTTTGGCATTGTTGACGGGTGCAATTGTTGGCGGCTGGACAGCGGGGCGCCTTCGCAATACGCGCATCACTTTCAAACAACTCGCGAAATGCCTGATCGGCGGCGTGCTGATGGGGTGGGGTAGCTTGCTAATCCCGGGGAGTAATGACGGCTTGATTCTGCTGGGCATGCCGCTGCTGTGGCCATATGCCTGGGTCGCGTTTCTGACGATGTGCGTCACTATTGCTGCCGCGATGCTGGTACAGAAAAAGCTTGCTTCCGGAGCGCCAAGGTAACGCGAAGGAGGTCAAATGATTGGAGCAACGACGTTGAGCCAGAAGGCAACCATCCTTGTGGTCGACGATACGCCACAAAGTCTTTTCCTGATAGCGGATCCACTTGAAACCGACTATACCGTCAAGGTGGCCAGCGGCGGCGCTAAGGAGCTGAAGATCGCGCAGTGCGAGGTGGCCCCCGATCTAATTTTGCTCGATATCGTAATGCCGGACATGGACGGTTTCGAAGTCTGCAGGCGGTTAAAAGAAAATCCCCAGCGGCGTCATTGCGCCGGTGCGCTACGAAGGAGCCGCCCGCGTCGCGCTGTGGCGGTTCATGATCGACGCGAAATACCAGCAGCGCGGCTTTGGCGAGCAGGACATGCGGCTCCTGATTGACTACGAGAGCGCGCATCTGGTCGCGAAAAACATGCTGCTGTCGTTCATGCCCAAGGAAAACGATCCCGAGGGTTTCTACAAGCGCTTCGGCTTCGTTCGCACCGGCGAAGAAGATGAAGGCGAGTCGATCATGAAGCTACCGCTCGATCACAAGTGAAGTCTTCGTGCGTCAACGACTGACCTTCGTCGCCCTCGCCACCATCGGCCATTGAAGGTTTGCCTTGTCGATGAATCCCGGAATGTTCTTTGACCACAGCGTATTTACCTCAGCGTTGTAGTTCAGATAAAGCTTGCCGTCGATCACGCTAAACGCTTCCGGTGTAGTTGCCGCCTTGTAGCCGCGCGCCACACCGTATGCACAGTAGCCGCCGTACTGCGGCGCATATTTCGCCGGGTTAGCGATGAAGGCATCGCGATTGCCGGCGTTGCGAAAATGGAAAGTCGAGCCTCCGTAAACGCTGCTGAATTCCGCGCGGCCCGGCACAGCTGCCCGTTCGGTTACGTAAGCAACCGGATCGAAGCCCTTGATGGCAACGCCGTCGGTCTCGTTAAATTCTCCCGCCAAAGCGGGCACAGGCATCGCGCTCATTAACCCAACCACGGCTGCCGAAATGCGATGCCTGAATACAAATTTTTGAACAAGCATAAGTGCCTCAATGAGTGTCCCAGCAAATTGTCGTTGATTGGGACCTTGGTCGCCGCTTGCCGGAGATGCTTACACATGCACGGTCAACATCCCGTCACGCCACGCTGCAGACCCAGCGTAAACACAATGCACGCAATGATGGGGTGGAAGTCTTCGCTGGACCTGAGGCGGTGCTCGATTGCACGTAGAAGCTGGCGCTACGCGGCATGGCCGCGCCGAACGAGAATTCAGCGGACGCCAATCGCGGCGCTAAAACGTTTTCGGATTGGGTGAAGGACTGCACACTCGCGATGACCCTCACCTACACCGGCACCAGCAAGGTGTATCAAAGCGTTGTGCCGGTATCGGGCTTGTCGGTGGTCGGATGTTTTGAACACTACTTCGCTCTCTTCTAGCAGCTTCCCACGGCGTACAGGAATTTCAAACGCCCCTATTCAAGATTCATCACTGCATCGGCCGACGAGTGAGCGGTCAAGCAAGCGCCAGTGCGGTAAAACCGCACCGTGCTCTCAACCTCGCAGACAATTTCCCCGCCCAGCGCGCCTGAATTAGCCCGATCCCAGCGATTGTCCGAGCGCCACTCCGTCCCTGTAAAAAACCAGTCAAGTTTTGCTCTGCAAGCGGCCTCAAAAAAATCCACACGCCTTACCGGCGCACGCGGCGGCTACACGGCCAGCCCCAAATGGGTGAGGGGAGGATGAGGGCGATCGCGGTCGGCTGCTCGATGGCCGCGATGAGCTTCAATTGCCCGCCACAATGCGGACATTGCTCGATGTCAATATCGAACAGTACTCACGATTTAGCGCCCTGGAACCAGTGGCGATCAAGGCATTCGCGCAGCGCTACTCGCGCGCGGTGCAACGTGACCCAACAATTTGACGCAGTAATGGACTCTTCCTTGCAAATTTCATCGGTGTCGATTCCCATTACTTCTCGCTTGAAAAACACCCGGCTGGTTGTTATCGGCAGCTTTTCCATGCAGCGTTCAAACACATCAAAAAACTGCTTCTGCTCGAGCGCCCCATCGGGATTAGCCCAGGCGGATAGCCTTGGGTGCCAGTGACCGGTGTCGTCGAACATATCATTGAGCCAATCCGGGTCAGTAGAATCGCAATCCTGCGGTGCACTAGCAAATTGCGCGCGTTCGCTTATGATCCGACGCTGAAAATCGATGATCTTGAATTTGAGAATCGAGGTCAGCCAGGTGCGCAACGCTGATTGCCCGGAAAAACTCCCGATCCCTTCAAGTGCTGCCAGAAGCGCCTCCTGTACAACCTCTTCAGCCTGGGCTGAATCGCGTAGTTTTGCAGTTGCGAAGCGCAACATGTAGCTGCGATGCGTTTCCACTTCGGCAAACAGCGCGCGATGATTCTCGCGGGGGTTGTCGTTCTTGGTTGCGCCCATACGTACCTTTTCCCGTCCGGGAGATGAGTCTATAAGAATCTGTCTGGATCGCGCGCGCGGGCTTGAAATAATGCGTCGCGATCCTCCATTGAAATGCACTGTCAGCCACAACTCTCACGGAGTCAAACATGACCACGTGTGTACGTTTAAACAGCCGTTTGGATTCATCCGCTGCACTTCTTTCGCACCAGCTCGTTGATCTGTTTTCCGGGTTTTTGCGGCCAGTGCCCGGTGAAGCGCGAAACGCGGTAGCCCGAATCAAAATCGAGGTTTCTGAAAACGCGGCGCGCGAAACGCGTCGCGGTTCAGTAGCTGAACAAAAGCGGCCAGCGCAAATAGCGCCGGCTGCTAATTGGCTGCAAAATTGTTTTGCCGCCACGCTTCAAACAGCACCACCGCATCAGAGGTGGTCTTCGGGCGCCAGGGGCTGAAGCAGGCTGCCCAGCCAGCGCATCCACCAGCGTGAATCGGGCTCAAGGTCCAGCACCAGCCGACCGTCGCTGTCTGGGATGACCCACTCGCAGCAACCGCCGGAGGGCGAAAGGCGCAGCGCGTAGGAACTGTGCAGACGGTCAATGTCGATCAGCATCTTGACTTGCCGGGCCAGCGCCGGACTGTCGATGAGTGCGCCGAACTCGGTGTTCAGGGTCGCTGAGCGAGGGTCCAGGTTCATCGAGCCGATGTAGGCTACATGCTCGTCCACGAGCACCGTCTTGGCATGCAGCCGGCCGAGTGAAGCGCCGAACAGGAACATGCGCATGTTGTCCTTCACCCGCTGCTGGCTCAGCTCGAACAATTTCACGCCGGTACCGAGCAAGGCTTCGCGATAGCGGGCGTAGGCCAAGTGCACCAGGGGCTCGTCGGTGGAAGCCAGTGAATTGGTGAGCACGCTCACCTCGACACCGCGCTCGCGCAAAGTGGTCAACAGCGCCACCCCACCACGCCCAGGCACGAAGTAGGGTGACGAAGCCAGCACCTCGCGCTGCGCGCCCATTATCGCCTGGTAGACGCCGTACGTGACGCTGCTGTTCATCAGCTCACCGCCCGGCGCGCCCTGGAACGGTTTCATGGGGTGGTCGGACAGCACCTGCGCACGGCCGGGTATCAGGTCGATCCGGGGCTGGTCGAGCTGACGGCCCACGGGCGGCTGTTCCAGCACATCCTTCGGCGCCAGTTGCGCAGGCATGCTCAGCTCGGCGCGGGAGGGCTCGGTCAGGCCATCGAAGGCAGCACGCAGCGCCGCGGCCCCGCCAGATTCGTCTGGGCTTGCCTTGACGATCGCCGCCAGTGGGTAGGCCGTGAGGGCGTTCCAGTAGCGGTCGAAATCGGCCTGCATGGCTGGCAGCAGGGCGCCCGCGGCCAGCACGTCGATGTCGATGAAGTTGTCCGCATCCAGCTTCAGGTAGTAGATGTCGGCAATGTTGCGGCCACCGAACAGTGCCCAGGCGCCGTCGGCGATGAACAGCTTGTTGTGCATGCGGTGGTTGACGCGGCCCCAGTCCCAGGGCGCCGCCGCGAAACGCCCAACGGGACCGCTGCCACGCGCGGCGGTGAAGGGGTTGAACAGGCGCACCTGTACGCCATCGTGCGCTGCGACTCCACGCCACAGCGCGTTGGCACCGCCGGTGTACAGGTCGTCGACCAACACTCGAACGCGCACGCCGCGCCCGGCTGCATCGCGGAGTGCGCGCAGCAGGGCCCGTCCCGTGCTGTCGTCGGCAAAGTGGTAGTACTGCAGGTCTAGGCTGACCTGGGCTCGTTGCACTAGCTGTAAGCGGGCGTCCAGGGAATGCGTGCCCAGAGGCAGCAGACGGAAGCCACTGAGGCCCTGGGTGCTGCCATCGGGCATCCGGGGCGCTTCATCGGCAGCCGCGCTGGTGCCAGGAGCCGGAGCCTGCCCCGCTGCAGCAGCCAGTTCATGCATCGAAGCCTGGGCCAGCCGGCCCAGATGCGTGTGCGGCGACAGCGGCAGCGACTGGCTCGCCAGCGGCGGCGGGTCAAGTTTCGGCAGGCTGGTGCAGCCGCCGAGAACCAGCAAGAGAGCCAGCGACGCGGCAAGCAGACCGTGGTGGCCGCAGCTTGGTTTTGGGTCGATCGGTTCAGGCAGATGCATGTGTCGGGTAAACCATGTGTTATGGCACTCCGCCTTAGTCGCACCCGGGCCCTGCTGGATTACAAGATAGATGACGACTGAGCGCGGCCGCTGGCGACTGCGCCAATACGCTAAAGCTAAGCAATGTTGTCACTGCTGCAGCGGTGGACAGGACAAGTTTATTCATTAAAGGCGCTCCGCCCGTTGAAAGGGACAAACACTAAATTTCGCTGGCCTTCGCCACGTGATCGTTAGCACTCGTTGAAATTTAAGTCGTGCGCTACACCCCAAACTTACATGACGAAGAAAATAGAAGTGGATGCGTAACCCCAGGCGCAGCTGCAGGGCTTTTGCCGAAAAGACCGCTGTTAGTCGATCGCTTCGAGACGCAACTTTTAAACAAAACCACGACCAATAAGGTCACGCAAAAAAACTTCGCGTTTCACCCGCGCTTGTCAAACAATCCACGAAGCGCCGCCAGCATTGGCGAGACGACTGGAACGCTCAGCATAGTGCTGGCCACGGCCATGAGCAGAAGCGCGGTAGACGTTTCGTTGCTGATGATGGCCTTGAACAGCTTCAGGAGGCGCGCGATGCTCTTGTCGAGCAGGCCCTGCAACTCATCGCGTGTGGGCACACGCGCCTGCCGAAAGATTGGCTCGCCGACGCACGGCATCGAGCAGCAGACAGTACAGTTGGATAATCAAGTTGGCGGCCAAGCCGTACTGAGCTCGGCGATTCCCCAGACCTAGAGGACCACGTGATCAAGGTGACTGAATTTTCCGAGGCTGGTTGCCAATCAGGAGCAGGCTTGACACCGTGCCCGCTTACCGCCTCTCCGATAGATGCTCGATAGATTTGGGTGTAAGCAAGTGATCCTTGGCTGCGACTAACTGGCATTCTAAAGTCTTTGGAGTGTGTCTATGTCAAGCCAGTCACTGTCTACTCGCCGTGTTTTCCTGACCCAGTTGGTCGTTGGCGGCTCCGCTTTCATCGCTCTCGGGGCACAGGCGCAGCAGCAGCCCCGCGTCGACAAAAATGATACGCTGGCTCTGGCGCTCGGCTACGTGGCCGATTCCGCCAAAGCCGATGGGAAGAAGTTTCCCAATCGTGCCAAGGATCAGATGTGCAGCGGCTGCCAGCTGTACTCTGGCAGGGCCAACGATGCCAGTGGACCCTGCGCGATCTTCGCGGGCAAACATGTGATGTCGGGTGGCTGGTGTAGCAGCTGGAGCAAACGGGCCACTTGATCGGCTTGCGGCGCGCTCGCTACTCGAGGCCGCATGTCACTGGTGATCGGCTCGGGCAGAAACGTATTTCATGAACAAAGCGACCAACAGCAGCGCGTTTGAACAGTCCTTCATCTTTCACATGATTCGGGACTTCTTTGCGTTGCTGGTTGTGGTGGCGGCGGTGGAGTTGGGCATTCGCTACGCCGCTGTGC
>JANOQY010000275.1:0-6443 GCA_031414995.1 Betaproteobacteria bacterium | reverse complement strand
CGGTTTAAATCGCGCCATCAATATCCCCGGCAACATCATCGAGCGCGAATTTTTGGGGGAATTTGTGCGCTACCGTATCAACGCGAGCGGCACCGAGTTGATCGTTGATCAATCGCATTTGCCCGGCAATGAAATTTATGCAGCAGGACGAAGCGTAACGCTCGGTATCGCCGCAAATGCGTTACGCTTGGTGAGTTGATAAACGCAGCATTAAAATACGCGGATCGCCATTTGGCGGGCATTTCACGGCATAAATGTGCCACGAGGCACGCCAGTGCTAGAGTTTATGATATTCATCATCACTCATATTTAGAAGATCACACAACATGAATACAGCTGCCAACACCGCATCACCTTCCCTTAAAAATAAAGTGGGCGCAGAAGAATGGCAGACGCGCGTCGACCTCGCCGCCTGCTACCGGCTAGTGGCGCAATACGGCTGGGATGACCTCGTATTCACACACATCACGGCAAAAATTCCGGGCGTGGAAAATCAATTTTTGATCAATCCGTACGGTATGATGTTCGCGGAAATCACGGCATCGAGCCTCGTAAAAATTGACCTCGACGGCAACAAGCTCGACGTAGACAATCCCTATCCGGTCAATCCTGCGGGTTTCACCATTCACAGCGCCATTCACGCCGCGCGGCACGACGCCAAATGCGTGCTGCATGTGCATACGCCGAATGGCATCGCGGTCTCTGCACAAAAAGGTGGCGTGCTGCCCATATCCCAGCAATCTATTTTTGTCCTTGCCAGCCTCGCGTATCACGTCTATGAGGGTGTTGCGCTCAACGAAGATGAAAAGCCCCGTCTCGTCCATGACCTTAGCGATAAGACATTTTTCATGCTGCGCAATCACGGCTTGTTAACCGTTGGCGAGACCATCGCCGACGCCTTTCAAGCCATGTATATTTTTGAAGCCACTTGCATGATTCAGGTTCGCGCACAAGCCGGCGGCGGTGAATTAATTTCGATTCCACAGCCCATTCTGGATGGTGCAAAGCAACAAGCGAAAATGGTGACCAAAGGCCTCGGCGGCAATCTCGCATGGCCGGGGCTATTACGAAAACTCGATAGAATAGATATGAGCTTTAGAGACTGAGTTGACCATGATTGATCAACGGGAGACGGCGTTGGAAAAACAATACGAGACGTTTCGCGATTTTTATCCTTTCTACCTTTCGCAGCACCTCAATTCGACTTGCCGAATATTGCATTTCGTCGGCAGCACGATTGTGATTGCCGTCGTGGCGATTGCGTTCATTTCGGGCAACGCATGGTGGTTCGCCGCCGTGCCAATCGCAGGCTATGGCTTTGCGTGGGTTGGGCATTTCTTCTTTGAAAAAAACCGGCCCGCGACGTTCACCTATCCGCTCTATTCCTTCGTCGGCGACTGGGTGATGTACGGCCAATTGCTAAGCGGCCGGATTCCCTTCGCTCCCCGTGGCTAGCGCGACGATCACCGCGTACGGCAAACGCCGTCGTCTTTACCTGATGCGCCACGGCAGTGTTTCTTACTTCACCGCTGAAGGAAAGCCAGTTCAGCCTGAGACCGTGCCGCTGAACAAACTAGGTATCGAGCAGGCATTTGCAGCCGGAAAATTATTTGCGACACACGGTGTGCGTTTTGACCGCGTCATCACCAGCGGTCTTGAGCGCACCGAAGAAACGGCCCGGCTCGTTCTCGACACAGCCGGACAACATGTGCCCATGGAACAGCGTGAGCAATTGCAGGAAATTCGCGGCGGTCGCCTCGCTGACATCGCCGAGAAAGATCTGCTGCAATCGTTCACTGCCGCGACCGATGGTGTGGTTGATGAAGACGCAAAATTTCTCGGCGGCGAAACCGTCGGGCAGATGCTTGATCGCGTGTTGCCCGACGTCGATGCGATTCGCGCGGATAAAAACTGGGATACGTTGCTGCTGGTTTTACACGGCGGTGTAAACCGCGCCATTCTTTCCTACCTCATCACCGGACAGCGGCAACTGCTGGGCGCATTCGAGCAAACGCCAGCATGCATCAACGTGCTGGATATTGGCGACGCGACAGCCGACGTGGTGCTGCGCGCGGTCAATCTGTCGCCGCTCGATTGGCTGCAACCCGACATTCGCAAAACGACCATGGAAGTGTTGTTCGATCAATACACCGAATACCGTAAAAAACTCGGGGAACAAGCAAATGTCTGACGCCGGATTCGAACATTTTTCAGGCACCATGCCGGTCTCCTCGCGCCAGCAATTTTCGACTGACGCGCTTAGCTCGTGGATGACGACGAATGTGGACGGCTTCAAAGGTCCATTGAGCATCGAGCAATTCAAAGGCGGGCAATCCAACCCCACCTTCAAACTCATCACGTCCGGAATGACCTACGTGATGCGCTCCAAACCCGGCCCGGCCGCCAAATTGCTGCCATCTGCACACGCGATTGAACGCGAATTTCAGGTGATGGCGGCGTTGGGCAAAGCCGATATGCCGGTCGCAAAAATGATGGCGCTGTGTAATGACGAAGCCGTGATTGGACGCGCATTTTTTATCATGGAATTTGTTGACGGCAGAGTGTTGTGGAACCCAGCCCTACCCGGCATGACCACAACAGTGCGCGCTGCGATTTTCGATGAAATGAATCGCGTCATCGCGCGCCTGCATCAGGTGGATTTTGCTGCCATCGGCCTCGCCGACTTCGGCAAGGCTGGCAATTATTTCGAACGCCAGATTGCACGCTGGAGCAAGCAATACCGTGCATCGGAAACTGAAAAAATCGATGCCATGGACAAGCTCATCGAATGGCTGCCGCAACACATCCCGCCCGGCGAGGAAACCTCCATCGTCCACGGCGATTACCGCATGGATAACCTGATTTTTCATCCGACCGAACCACGTGTGTTGGCGATTCTGGATTGGGAACTTTCCACGCTCGGCCATCCATTGGCGGATTTTGCATATCACTGCATGACATGGCACGTCCCGCCGAATGCATTCCGGGGGCTGGCGGGGATGGATCTCGCGGCTCTCGGCATCCCCGATTTTAGATCGTACGTTGCAAGCTACTGCCAGCGCACCGGCAGACCGGGCATTGAGAATTTCGAGTATCACCTCGCTTACAACATGTTCCGCATGGCGGGCATTTTGCAAGGCATCATGAAGCGTGTCGTCGATGGCACGGCCGCATCAGAACAAGCAGTGGCGATGGGCAAGGCCGCACGACCATTGGCAGAGCTCGGTTGGAAAGTCGCAGAAAAGCTGATCAACAAAAAGTAGCGTTGCCAAGAACAGGAAAACCATGAACTTCAATCACTCCCCCAAAGTCGTCGATTTGCAGCAGCGCATGCATGCATTTTTTGACGAACATATTTATCCCAACGAGCACCGCTTTCATGAGGATGTCGAAGCCAACACCAAGCTTGGTAAACGCTGGACGCCGACGGCCATCATCGAAGAACTGAAACCCAAAGCGCACGCCGCAGGACTCTGGAACTTGTTCGCGCCCAACCCAAAATTCGGCGCGGGCCTGACCAATCTCGAATACGCGCCGCTCGCAGAAATCACCGGCGCGGTCCATTGGGCACCGGAGGTATTCAACTGCTCGGCACCCGACACCGGCAACATGGAAGTACTGGCCCAATACGGCACCGCCGAGCATCAAGCGCAGTGGTTGACGCCGTTGCTGAATGGCGAAATCCGGTCCGCATTTGCGATGACCGAACCCGCTGTTGCTTCAAGCGACGCCACCAATATCGAAACGCGCATCCAGCGCGACGGCGGCGACTACATCATCAACGGCTGCAAGTGGTGGATTTCCGGCGCGGGTGATCCGCGCTGCAAAGTCTACATCGTCATGGGTAAAACCGATGTAGATGGCCCCACCCATTCGCAACAGTCAATGATTCTGGTGCCCGCCGACACCCCCGGCGTCACTGTCGTCCGCCCACTTCCGGTTTTTGGTTACGACGATGCGCCGCACGGCCACTGCGAAATTGAATTCAAAAATGTACGCGTACCTGCGGCCAATATTCTCCTCGGCGAAGGCCGTGGATTTGAAATCGCCCAAGGCCGCCTAGGACCAGGTCGCATTCATCATTGCATGCGCCTGATCGGTTTGTCAGAGCGCGCCTTGGCGTTGATGTGTCAGCGTCTCTCTTCCCGCGTTGCGTTTGGTAAACCGATCGCCGCGCAGTCAGTCTGGCACGAGCGCATCGCCGAGGCGCGCTGCATGATCGACCAGGCGCGCCTGCTCACGCTTAAGGCAGCATACGTGATGGATACAGTGGGTAACAAAGTTGCCCGAACAGAAATTGCGATGATCAAAGTCGTGGCGCCGAACGTCGCGCAGCAGATTATCGATTGGGCAATGCAGGCGCATGGCGCCGCGGGCTTGTCGGACGATTTTCCGCTTGCGTACGCGTATACGTGGGCGCGGATCCTGCGCCTTGCTGACGGCCCCGATGAAGTGCATCGCAGTGCGCTGGCCAAATGGGAGCTTGGCAAACACGCACCGCGAAAACAGGCATAGCTGGCCGCTGATACACTGGGCCACTGCGGTTGAAGGCAAGTATCTACAAAAAAATACGGAGGAGTGCGATGACAACAGAACCAAAGTGGTGGCTAAAACATTACCCGCCAGGCGTCGCCCATGAAGTGGATATGAATCTCTATACCTCGCTGCCGCAAATGGCAGAGGAGGCATTCGAGAAATTTGCTGACCGCGCCGCTTACACGTGCATGGATAAAACGCTCACCTTCGGCGATGTGGATCGGCTCTCGCAGGCGTTCGGCGCATGGCTGCAATCCAAGGGCTTGCAACGAGGCGACCGTGTCGCATTGATGATGCCTAATGTGCTCCAGTATCCGGTCGCCATTCTGGCCGTATTGCGTGCGGGGTTCGTGGTCGTCAACGTGAATCCGCTGTACACGCCGCGCGAGCTGGAACACCAACTGAACGACAGCGGTTCGGTCGCGATTGTGATACTCGAAAATTTTGCGACGACGCTCGAAAAAGTCATCGCCAAAACGCAGATAAAACACGTCGTCATAGCAGCCGTTGGTGATCTACTTGGCTTCCCCAAGAGCATGATCGCGAACTACGTCGTACGCAGCGTGAAAAAAGCGGTGCCTGCCTACAATCTGCCGGGTGCGACTAAATTCAACGATGCGCTCGACACCGGGCGCAGTCTGCCTTTAAGCAAGCCGCAGCTTGGCCCAGAAGATATCGCGTTTCTCCAGTACACCGGCGGCACCACGGGTGTATCCAAAGGTGCGGTGTTGGTGCATGCCAATATTTTCGGTAACGTGTTGGTCTCCGAAGCGTGGCTCAAGCCCGCCCTAGATGACACCACCAGAGGCGCGCCGCCAGACCCGATCGTGATGGTCTGCGCGCTGCCGATGTACCATATTTTTTGCCTGGTATCGTGCATGTGGCTGGCACTAAAAGCCGGTGGCCACAGCATCCTGATCCCGAATCCGCGCGACGCAGACGCAATGGTCAAGGCGATCTCAAAACACAAATTCAACGTGCTGCCAGCGGTGAATACCTTGTTCAATAGCCTCGTCAATCATGATGGATTCAAAGCCCTCGATTTTTCGAACCTGCGCATATCCAATGGCGGCGGCATGGCGGTGCAGCGTGTTGTCGCTGAGAGCTGGCTCACGCTCACGCATTGCCCGATTGTAGAGGGCTACGGCTTGACTGAGACCTCCGCCGCGGCCACGTGTAACGAAATCATGAACACCAATTACAGCGGCGATGTCGGCATGCCGATGCCATCCACCGAGGTGTCAATTCGGGATGACTTCGGCAACGAAGTCGCCTTCGGTGCACCGGGTGAAATCTGCATTCGCGGACCGCAGGTCATGCGTGGCTATTGGCAGCGACCCGACGCGACTGCCGAAGTGATGACACCGGATGGTTTTTTCAAGTCCGGCGACATCGGCATCATGCTCGAAAACGGCCACGTCAAAATTGTTGATCGCAAGAAAGACATGATTCTTGTTTCGGGATTCAACGTCTACCCGAATGAGATCGAAGATGTCGTGGCCTCCTGCCCCGGCGTGATGGAGTGCGCTGTGATCGGCATTCCTGACGAAAAAGCTGGCGAGGCGGTGAAGCTGTTCGTCGTCAAGAAAGACCCGGCGCTCACAACCGAACAAGTCGCCGCCTATTGCCGCAAAGAGCTGACCGGCTACAAAAATCCCAAGACCATCGTGTTCCGCGATGCGCTGCCGAAGAGCAATGTCGGGAAAATTTTGCGGCGGGAGCTGCGGGATTTGGATAAAGCAGGGAAATAACAAACACTAGCACTGGTGAGGCGTTTCAGATGTTTTCGGCCCGAAACACGCGCCAGTGCTAGTGTTTTAATAAATTCTCTGGCGCAACTACTTCGGCAAATACTGCATCGGGTCCACCGGCTTGCCCTGTTTGCGGATCTCAAAATGCAGCTTCAC
>JANOQY010000274.1:0-22798 GCA_031414995.1 Betaproteobacteria bacterium | reverse complement strand
GCCAGCTTTCATTTTTTCTGGAATATCGCGCGGTGCCGCGCCCTTCCACAACGCTTCGTCGCTGCCCATATGCTGTACCGACACCACGATAAATCCGTGGCTTGCCCAGTGCTCAGCCCAACGTTTTCCAGCCTCGCGGTTACCGCCCAAGCCGTGAGAAAATAGGATCACCGGAAATTTTGCTACTTCTGCTGCGCCATTCTTTGCGGCTGTCGTGTGAGGAAAATAGTGTTTGACCGGCACATCGCGCTGTCTTGACCCATCACGCCAAGTCGCGAGTGAGGATTCAGTTTTGTATGTGCCGGGTGAGGCATATTTTGCGTTGTCGATTGCGGTTTTACTGCTTTGCGCCGGTATTTGCGCTGATGCGGTACTCTGCGACACGACAAAGGCCAGAAAGCAGGCGATGGCCACGACGGCGATGTACGTCAATAACAATGGCAGGGCGCGTTTCATGTCGATTGGCCTGTCAAAAAACGGTTTCGGAATTAGGTTTAGGGTTGAATTTCGCTGTCGCGGCGGCGGGTTGTATTGACATTACCGCCGCGTCAGGAAACCAAATTACCAACATGTTCATGCTGCTAAATACTAGCTTGACTTACGCGGACCTTGCTTCTCGCGATACGCCTTCCGCTCTTCCTGAGTGATGAATCCATCCTTGTTGGTATCGATTGCATCAAAGTGCTTGGCAAGGCGTGGCATTGTTGCCGCTTCTGCTCGGCTGATTTTGCCGTCGCCATCCTTGTCGGCGGCCTTCATGCGCTCATGCATCTTGTGCGCACGGTCAGCCTTCGATGGCTCTGGCGGCGTTTGGGCAAATGCGGCTGAAGCGCCGATACTCGCCGAGAGCAATACGGTGACTAGCGCGACGTTTACTTTTTTCATGGTGTTCTCCATTGGGTTCAATTAATACTGCCGGATACTGCTGCTGGCCTGCAGCGCAACACGAGTAACGAATTAAAAATTTGCATGCACAGGTTAACCAATAGAACGCCGGAAATCCCGTTCGGGTGCGTGTGCTTCGTAACTGCTTGTAACGGTACTGCGACCATCCCCGTCAACGCGCCGCTTTTGCTAACATTTACTTACAACTGGATGATCGCCCGCCCGCCACACCACCTGCCACCGCACTAACATGCACCCATGACCACTGCCAACTCGCATCCACACACCCTCCCGCGCCACCGCATTCTTGTTGTCGATGATGATTTGCGCTTGCGTGATTTGTTAAAGCGCTATTTGACCGAACAAGGTTTTGCAGCCGACACCGTTCCCGACGGCGCAGCACTTGATCGCGCCTTTACGCGAAACCGCTATGACTTGGTGGTGCTCGATGTGATGTTGCCGGTTGAAGATGGTTTTGCGATCTGTCGCCGTCTGCGCGAATCGAGCGCAGCCGAAGCTAATGTTCCGATCATCATGCTCACCGCCAAAGGCGACGACGTTGATCGCATCGGCGGGCTTGAAATCGGTGCCGATGATTATTTGTCGAAACCATTTAACCCTCGCGAACTGGTCGCGCGCATCAATGCGGTGCTGCGGCGTCAGGCACCGTTGCCAACACCGGGAGCACCGGCCGACAACGACACGGTCGTCCTGTTTGGCCCGTTCAGCCTGAATCTCGGTACGCGCGCACTCTTGCGCGACGATAAACCGCTCGCCATGACCACCGGTGAGTTCGGACTGCTGAAGGTGCTGGTGGAACATGCGCGCGTGCCGCTTTCACGCGACAAACTCACCGAACTGGCACGCGGTCGCGAACACGATTCCTTTGATCGCGCCATCGATGTACAGGTTTCACGGTTACGCAAATTGCTCGGCGAAGATCCTTCGAATCCCCGCTTTGTGCAGACCGTCTGGGGGCTGGGCTACGTGTTTGTGCCTGATGGTCAAAAACATGCCTAGCGGCATGACTCATTTGCGTTTAATCAAAATCTCGTGTCGCTGATACCAAAATCCTTGTTGGCCCGCACCGCGCTGGTCATTGCGTTGGCGTTGCTCGCGAGCCAATTGGCATCGGTGCTGTTGTTTCAGTATTACTCCCAGATGCCGCGCGTGCAGGTCATCGCGGCGGGCTACATTAGCCATCTGAAAACCATCCGCACCGCACTTGAAGTTGTTCCAGCAGCGCAGCATCGGGAGTTTCTGGCGAAACTGCGCGAAGAAAGAGGTATTCGCGTCATTCCACCGCAGCGCATCAATGAAGAACTCGAACCCGCGCCGGATCTTCCTGCCATCCGCATCACACGTGAACGCCTGCGCGAACAGTTTGGTCCCGAGGCCGATATTTTCGTTTATCAACGCGCAGCGCGACGACAGCTCGGCGCCGATGGCAAACCGGCCAGTCCACCGGCACTCATCACCAAACTGCCGGTCGGCAGTTCCTACTATTGGGTGGTGTTTCCGCGTAGCCGTGTGCTTGAGCAGGATTTCTCACTTGCCTGGATTGGCTGGGGCGTGCTGGGCGCGATTTTATCGTTGGTCGGCGCGGTGTTTTTGTTGTGGCGCGTCAATAAGCCACTGGAAGCGCTAGCGAACGCGGCGCGCGCGATAGGCCAAGGCAAGAATCCGCCACCAGTCACTGAAATGGGGCCGGGGGAAATGCGCGCGGTGGCAATCGCATTCAACCAGATGCGCACCGATCTGACGCGTCTGGATCAGGAACGCGCGACCTTTTTGGCCGGTGTCTCGCATGACCTGCGCACGCCACTCTCGCGTCTACGGCTCGGCCTGGAAATGCTGCCAGCTGATCCTGCGACGCGCAATGATTTGGAAAGAGACATCACCGACATCAATCTGGTGATCGACCAGTTTCTCGATTTCGCGCGCGATGAATCGAGCGAGCCGCCGCAGCGCATGAATCTGACGCAACTGGCGCTCGGTGCCGTCGAGCGCGCCGCACGCATGCAGGTAACGGCAAAAACAGAACTTGCGGAATTGCCGCCGCTGATGCTTCGGCCAGTCGCCATGCAACGCGCCATCGACAACATCATCAACAATGCCGCACGACACGGTGGTGGCGACATCACCATTCAAACCCGGCGGGAAGGCAGCGAGGGCACCGACGGCGCAAGTATTCTGAGTGTGTTTGATCGCGGCCCCGGCATTCCGGTGCAAGAAGTGGAGCGGCTTAAAAAAGCGTTTACGCGGCTCGATAACGCGCGCAGCGGTGAATCCGGTGCCGGATTGGGGTTGGCGATTGTTGAGCGCATCGCACGCATGCATGGGGCCAGATTTGATTTACTACCACGCGCAGGCGGTGGGACTGAGGCGCGGCTGACGTTTGCGGCCTAGTGTGGCTTGGGGTAGATGGCGTTTTGCGCGTCAATTATGTAGAACGCCATTCCACGGCACTTTCAGGCTGCTTTTGCTCCAACGGGCCCGCCAATGCTAGTGTTTCTGTCATTTCGGTGCTCTCAGCAGTTTCGGATCGATACCTTTGAGTATCGGCGCTAGCTGGTGAAACAAACCCGTCAACGCTGATGTACGCCGCCAAATCATCGCGATACGTCGGTGTGGCGCGGGTTCGGTGAACGGCACCAAACTGACACCGGGCGAATTCGGCGATGGTGCGTGAACGGAAAGCGCCGGCATCAAGGTGACACCAACGTTGGCACTCACCATATGCCGCAACGTTTCGAGACTGGTGGCGCGGAAACCCGGCTTCTCGCTCGCTCCAACCATCGCGCAGACTTCCAGCGCCTGATCGCGCAAACAATGGCCATCGTCGAGCAGCAAAAGACTTTCGAGCGCGAGATCCGCCAGCTTGACGCGTTTTGATTTTGCCAGTCGGTGCTGCTTCGGTAATGCCAACACAAACGTTTCTTCAAAGAGAAATTCAGCGTGTAAAGAATCATCCTGAATCGGCAGCGCCAATACGCCCGCATCGAGTTCGCCCTCGTGCAGTTTTTTCAGGATGACCTCGGTTTTCTCTTCCACCAAAATCAATTCAAGCTTCGGAAACCGTTTGACGATATTTGGCACCACATGGGGCAGCAAGTAAGGCGCCAGCGTGGGGAAAATGCCGATACGAACCGTTCCGGATTCAGGATCTTTTGCTCTACGCGCGATCGCCTTTATCTCATCTGCTTCACGCAGAATCACCTTGGCTCTTTTGACGACAGCTTCGCCGACTTCGGTCAGCAGTACGTTTCGCGGATTCCGCTCCACAAGCGCCATGCCGAGCTCGTCTTCGAATTTCTTTAGCTGCGTGGAAAGCGTAGGCTGCGAGACAAAACTTGCCTCGGCGGCACGCCCAAAATGTTTGTACTCAGCCAGCGCTACCAGATACCGCAGATCACGCAGATTCATAGTTGCCTCGAAAATGACTAGTGGAACTCGTCGCAATGACTTGGTCCATTGATTTGCATTGTAAATGGGATAACGACGATTTAAGCGACTTTATCAATCGTGTGCCGTGCGGAAGGCTGACTCAAAACCGGAATCACGCTAAACTCATTGGATGCAAAAATTCGGCTTCCGCATTCAGACTCGCTCAGGCATGACCGTGGAGAATCTCACGATTCAAGGCGTGGATCAGGCGCAGGCCGAAATCAAGCTACGGCAGATGTATCACCAATGCGCCATTTTGGAATGCAAAGTCATCGACGAACTAATGCGCGGTGATGGCACCGATATGGAAAGCGCTATCGCACTGATCGTCGGCAAAGATCGTCCGGCATAGTAACTTCTGCCCGCACGCGGGCGCGAAGGCTTTAACGCTCAGGCAGCAAAAGCGAGAAATTCGTTTGCCTTCAACTCTTCGTACAGCGCCTGATAGTCCTGCGCGCCACGACTGCCTGGCGCATGTGCAAAGACATCCGTTTCGGCAAACGGACTTTCCGCGAGGGAAACACTTTCACCGATACGCGTTTCGCAAACTTCAACGCCGAAGCGCTCGCGGAAGCTTGTGAAAATGTCCCACGACATCTTGCGTCGCGCGTCAAAGCGGGTAATCACGTACCGCCGCTCAATCCGTTTTTTTAATACCGGTCCCAGCGCGTTTAGCGTTTTATCCACCTGAATTGCACTTTTTACGGCGAGGTAATCAGCAGAAACCGGCACCAATACTTTGTCGGCTGCAAAAATTGCGGACAGTGACAGCACGCCCAGCAGCGGACAGCAATCAATGATCACCGGACGAACGCCGTTGAGATTTTCACGAATCAACGCGAGCTTGAGTCGATTGAGAATATTTGGCCCCTTGCCGAATTGCGTATCCACTTTCGACAATTCGAGATGGGCGGGTAGCAGGCTCCAATTGCGTTCTGTCTGAAGCACCAATTCACTTAGCGGCTTGTTGTCGCGAAAGAACGCGTACACGCTGGTGTCGCCGGTGGCAGGCGCGCAACCACTCAGTGAAGATAGGTGCGCCTGCGGATCAAGGTCGATTGCCAACGGTGCCTCGCCAGCGCGCGCAAGAGCTGCAACCAGATTGAGCACGGTGGTCGTTTTGCCGACACCACCCTTTTGGTTAAAGACCGTGATACGGGGCATGGTTTATCCGGAATGATTAACTAATTGACATCGTGGAGCAGGCGCATTGCAGCCTGATTACAGTTCGTATTTATCACGAAATCAAAGAGTTATCAAGTACTCCTGATAATTCAACTCAAATAATGCACGTAAGTTTTCCTGCACCAGAGGGGAAAACGGAATTTTATTTCCGCTTTTACTGCCTACCCAAGAGGCGGAACAATCGCCGGCCAAACGAAGTCAGGATCAGCGGGATCGCGCATCGGTCTACCCGCATCCACGAGCTGCGCCGGAAAGTGCTTGGCCACAATTTCAAGATTGTCAGTGAAGATGCCATCCACGCCCATGTCCAACAATGCATCGATTCGCGCAGGCTCATTCACCGTGTAAGTCAACACACGATACCCATTGGCGTGAAATAACCGCACCAGATCGGCAGTGATATTTTTGTGGTTGCAATGGATCGACACTGCGCGTAGTTGCTCGAGATCGGCCAAGTGCTTCTGCGTCGGCATATCAACCAGCATGCCAATCGGCAAATGCGGTGCAGCGGCGCGCGCAGCTTGCAACGAATCCAGACTGAACGAGGAAATAAGTGGTTTGACCAGACGGTCAAACCACAACTCTTCACAGAGTTCTCCAATCATTCGGCCAGTTTCGATCTCTCTGCCCGGACAAGCCTTGATCTCGACGTTCGCCATCATTCCGAGCGCATGCAAATATGCGGCGACCGCTGAGAAACGCGGAATGTGTTCCCCACGGAATGGCTCACTGTGCCATGCGCCGGCATCACATTCTTCCAGCGCCGCCATACTTTTTTCAGCGATGCGCCCACGGCCATTGGTCGTGCGCTCCAACGTTGCATCGTGCATCAACAGCGCTACGTTGTCGGCCGACAGCTTCACGTCGAACTCGACGGCGACATAGGAATGGGCATGGCCCATCTTCATTGCGGCAATAGTATTTTCTGGTGCCAATACGCCACCGCCGCGATGCGCGAACAATGTCGGATACGGCCAGTTTTTTATCATGATCCCCCCGGAAAAATAGTGCGGAGCAACAGCAATATTGCAATGGCGGCAACTGCTGCGAGGAAATCATCGAACATCACGCCGAAGCCGCCCTTCACTGTGCGATCAGCGACGCTAATTGGCCAAGGCTTGAAGACATCAAAAATGCGGAACAGCACGAAAGCGGTGACAAGCCATGGCAATCCCATCGGCGTAAACGCGAGCACCAACAAAAATGCGGCAATTTCATCGATCACGATACCACCGTGATCAGCGACGCCGAGTGAACGACTGGCGATGCTGGATGCCCACACACCAACGCCAAATAAAATCAATGAACACACCAACACCGCAACAGTGCCGCCAAAGTTTCGCGCGAGCAAATAAAACGGAATCGCAACAAGTGTTCCCCATGTGCCCGGTGCCTTCGGCAGCAGGCCCGCACCAAATCCAAACGCGATGAAATGCGCAGGATGCTTGAACAGGAATTCACGATTGGGGCGCATGTTTAATTGACTCTCGCTTGCACAGAATTGGCAAAGTGATCAAATCCGGCGGAGCGCACATTGATTTCATCCCCATGCGCATCACAGACGCTTACTTGGGACGGACCGGTTCGCATACTGCCGATCCGGGTAAGTATCAATCCAGAATCAGCAGAAATGCGCAGTAGCTTGTCCCGCATTATTGATGGTGCCGTGAAACACAATTCATAGTCATCGCCTCCAGTCAGCGCACATTCGATTCGCTGCTGTTCACCTACCGACAACAAGCCGGGAAAAATCGGAATCTCGGGCCAGAGTATCTCAGCTGACAACATTGATCGTTCGCAAATATGGCTAAGGTCCGCTACGATTCCATCAGAGATGTCGATTGCACTGGTCGCGACCCCGATCAACGCGCGACCGAGCGCGATGCGCGGCGTTGGTTTATCGAGCAGCAGCGCGGCATGTTCAAAAATATCCGCACTGAGCGCTACAGCACCTTGCAGATGCTTCAACGCAAGTACAGCACCACCCAATGTGCCAGACACCCAAATGTCGTCCCCAGCTTTCGCGCCACTCCGCCGAAGCGCGTGGCCCGTGCCTACTTCACCCATTGCCGTGAGTGTCATCGCCAGCGGCCCACGCGTCGTATCGCCACCGATCAACTCCACTTCAGCTTCATCGGCGAGTGCAAAAAAGCCACGCGAGAATGCGGCAAGCCAGCGCTCGTCAATGGATGGCAGGGTCAGCGCAAGCGTGACATAACGGGGCAACGCCCCCATCGCGGCGAGATCTGAAAGATTTACAGCGAGAGCCTTATGCCCAAGTTTTTCCGGATCAGCATTTGAAAAAAAATGCGTGCCGGACGCAAGCGTATCGGTTGAAATCGCCAACTCGTTACCGGGCGAAACAGTAATCAACGCGCAGTCGTCGCCGACGCCAAGCGTCGCGTTTTTAACCGGTCGCGTGAAGTATTTTGCGATTAATTCAAATTCTGGCGACATCGTCGCATCTTCTTAGCAATCAGCACTACCAACTACGAGCACTCTCACTCTGCCGTCTTGACGACACGCCGTGGCTTTGTCGTCACGCTCACTGCAGCCGCTTTTCTTGCCGGCTTATTTTCAGGAATATCCTTCTGAAAAGTGATCTCATCTGCACGCTCTGTCGCCGCCAATTTGTCGAGGATGCCATTGATATATTTGTGGCCATCGGTGCCGCCGTAAGACTTCGCAAGCTCGATGGCTTCATTGATGATGACGCGATAAGGCGTCTCTGGCAGGCTCACCAATTCAAACGAACCGATCAGCAGTATGGCGGCCTCGATGGGACTCACCTCCCGCCACGGACGATCCAGGTGGGGTTGCAGTTTTTCTTTGAGGGCTTCCGCTTGTTTTAGCACGCCGCTCAAGATCACTGAAAACAAATTACTGTCGGCCTTGGCGAACCCTTCCGCGTGTGCGTACTGTTGCTCGATATCGGCGAGGCTTTGCCCGGCCAGTTGCCATTGGTACAGCGCCTGTAACGCAAACTCCCGCGAGCGCCGCCGCGCGCTTTTCATGCTCGCTCCCGCGCGTTTGCGGTGATTGTTCTGAGTGTATGTGCCATTTCAATCGCGGCACGTGCGCAGTCTGCACCTTTTTCATGAATGCGCGCCAACGCCTGCTCGTCGCTATCGACGGTCAAAATACCATTGGCGATCGGCACGCCCGTTTCCAGCGTTGCATCCATCACGCCTCTGCAACTTTCATTTGACACGACCTCAAAATGATATGTTTCGCCACGAATGACTGCGCCGATGGCAATCAGGGCATCATATTTTTGCGTATGTGCCATCGTTTGCAGGGCGATTGGAATCTCGAGCGCGCCCGGTACCGACACATGATCAATGGATGCTGGATCGACACCATGTTTTCGCAGCTCAGCTACACACGCGTCCAGCATGCTCAACACGATGGGTTCGTTAAACCGGCTCTGGACGATGCCGATGCGCAGTTGCTGCCCGTCCATATTAATGTTGATCGAATTCATACAGCCTTATTGAGATGTCGCGACGCTATGCAATTTACGTTCGTTTGACGGCGGCACGTACTCAACGACTTCAAGGTCAAAGCCCGCCATTGAGGGAATTTTTTTCGGCCATGCAAGTACGCGCATTTTGCGGACATTCAACTTATTCAAAATTTGCGCACCGATGCCATGCAACAACGGATCCCACTTGGCTTTCCGTTTTGGCTCGTCACTAGGCGGGGCAAATCTCGCGAGTATGGACTCCGCGCTTTCAGTTCCGCGCAGCAGGACAATGACACCGGTACCGTCGGTGGCGATGATGCGCATGGCATCGGCGACCGAATAGGCGTGGCGTGTGCTGTCAAAGTCAAACAGGTCGAGCGAAGTGAACGGCTCGTGGACACGCGTAAGCACGGGAACCTCCGGCCGAATGTCGCCGCGGGTAAGTGCCAGATGCACCTCATTCACTGTCTTATCGAGAAAGGCGTGCAGTTTGAACGCGCCATAGGGTGTCGAAATGGTCTTTTCCGAGACCTGCTCGACGAGCGTTTCGTTGACTGACCGATAGCGGATCAGGTCTGCAATGGTGCCGATCTTCAATCCATGCCGAGCCGCAAACGGCAATAGGTCGGGCAGCCGGGACATGGTGCCGTCTTCGTTCATGATCTCGCATAGCACCGCAGCCGGATTCAGGCCAGCGAGCCTGGCAAAATCGCAGCATGCTTCCGTATGTCCTGCACGGGTAAGCACGCCTCCCGGTTTTGCTATCAGTGGAAACACATGACCCGGCTGAACAATGTCGTCAGGTGTTGCATTCGGCCGTGTTGCAACGCGAATGGTATGCGCGCGATCGGCCGCTGAAATGCCTGTCGTTATGCCAGTTGCGGCTTCGATCGCCACCGTGAAATTCGTGCCATGCACGGTCCGATTCTTCTCAGCCATAGGCGCGAGTTTTATCTGTTTCGCGTGTTCCGCAGTCACCGGCATACAAATGAGTCCGCGGCCATGCGTGGCGAGAAAATTTATTTTCTCAGCTGTAACGTGATCGGCTGCAAAAATCAGATCACCCTCGTTCTCCCGATCCTCGGCATCCACCAGCACCACCATGCGGCCCTGACGGATCTCTTCGATAATTTCTTGTGTCGTTGCGATGGTCATGTGGATTCCCTCATCAGCAGTCTGTCAACGTAGCGTGCCAGCAAATCAATTTCCAAATTCACATTAGCCCCTGTGCGCAGCAGGCGAATCGTCGTTACCTGATGCGTGTGCGGAATGATGTTGATCTCAAACAACGCGTTTCCATCCGCCGCGTCGCTTACCTTATTCACAGTTAACGATACACCATTCACTGTGATCGACCCTTTGCGTGCGACAAATTTAGCCAGCGCCTTCGGCGCGTCAATTTCCAAACGCCAGGATGCGCCTAAATCGTCAATCGCCGTCACCCGCCCAATGCCGTCGATATGCCCGCTAACCAGATGGCCGCCCAGACGGTCTCCAAAGCGCAGAGATTTTTCCAGATTTACTTCCGCGCCATTCACCAATCCTGTCGTTAGCGATAACGTTTCGTTGGAAACATCGACGGAAAATGTTTCGGGCGATTTCTCAACAACAGTAAGACAGCAGCCGTTCACGGCGATCGAATCACCAATGGCGACTTGATGCAAGCCCAGACGTGTTGCATTGATCGTGAGCCGCGTGTTTTCGGGCGTCACTTGCGCCTGCTCAATCAATCCGGTTGTTTCGACAATACCTGTAAACATGTCAGCCCTCCAATACCGCAGCGGTGATGCGCAGATCGCCACCAATCCGGCGCACATCGGTAATGTTCAATTGTGCTCGTTCGGCTAAATCCGTGTACGCCGGCAACGCAAACAGGCCGCGAGCAGGATCACCCAAAATACTTGGCGCCACAAAGGCAACGATTTCGTCCACCACCCCGGCAGCCAACAATGAACCGTTTAATTTTGCCCCGGTTTCAACCATGATGTTGTTAAGCCCCCGCAGGGCTAGCATCTCCATCATCTTGTCCAAATCGACTTTGCCTTTGATGGCCTCAACCGGGACTCGCATTATGTTTACGCCACGAGACTTCAATTCGTTTTCACGAACATCATTTTGCGCTGCAGTGACAATAAGCAAATTATTGCCCTCAAGAAGACGCGCATTGTCGGCAATATCGAGACGGCTGTCCAACAGAATACGCAACGGCTGGCGATCACAAGGTATCTCCCGCACCGTCAGTTGCGGGTCATCGGCCATGAGCGTTCCAATGCCCGTCATGACCGCGCATGCCTCGGCGCGCATGCGGTGCACGTCGCGCCTCGCATCCGCACCAGTAATCCATTTTGATTGTCCGTTCGCCAATGCCGTCTTGCCATCAAGGCTGGCAGCCACTTTCAGCGTTACCCAAGGCCGACTGCGGGTGACACGCTTCAGGAAGGCCCGTAATTGGAAACGAACGACGTTCTCCATCAAACCGGTTTCAACGATGATGCCAGCTTCACTCAGACGAGAATGCCCTCCGCCGTCGACGCCATCGAATGGGTCGTGCACTGCAGATACCACCCTGCTCACTTTTGCCGCTACCAGCAAATCTGCGCAAGCCGGGCCACGCGAAGCAGGATGCAGGCAACAAGGTTCGAGCGTCACGTAAACCGTTGCGCCTTCAGCCGACACGCCACAGGCTTCAAGTGCCATCGCCTCGGCGTGAGGCCGACCACCTTTTTGGGTAAAGCCTTCGCCAATGATCCGGCCATGCTTGACGATAACGCAGCCAACAAACGGATTCGGCGTCGTGATGCTGCGCCCCTGCTCGGCAAGACGAAAAGCACGAGCCATCATGGCATGATCAAAGGCTGAGAACATCAGCGTTACTTCTTCGTCACTTCGCGGATGGCGTCTTTGAATTCCTCGACATCCGAGAAACTGCGATAGACCGAGGCAAAGCGTACGTAGCCCACTTGGTCGAGTTTTTTCAATTCTTCCATTACCATTTCACCAATTTTGCGGGACGAATGCTCCCGCTTTGCTTCGTTCAATACTGCCTGCTCGATGCGCTCAATTGCTTCTTCCACCTTGGCCGTTTCAACAAGGCGCTTGTGTAACGCCCGGTGAAAACTGGTCTCAAGTTTGCTGCGCGAAAAATCTTCACGTTGGCCATTCGATTTCACGATGGTCGGCATCCTGAGTTCTGCGCCCTCATACGTCGTAAAGCGCTTGTGGCAAACCGTGCAACGGCGGCGGCGGCGAACAACGTCGCCCTCCTCGCTCACACGGGAATCAATCACCTGCGTTTCCTGCGCGCTACAAAACGGACACTTCATGTCGTCCGCTCGCCAGACCTTAAGCGCCGTAAACCGGGAATCGCTTGGTAAGCGCGCTTACCTTTTCACGCACGGCGGCGATGTTGGCTTGGTCGTGCGGCTTGTCCAATGCGTCAGCAATCAAATTGGCCGTCAATTCCGATTCAGCTTCTTTGAAACCGCGCGTGGTCATTGCCGGTGAACCCAAACGAACGCCACTGGTCACGAAGGGTTTTTCAGGGTCGTGCGGAATGGCGTTCTTGTTGCACGTTATGTGCGCGAGCCCGAGCACCGCTTCAGCTTCCTTGCCCGTGATCTGTTTGGCGCGCAAATCGACCAGCATCACGTGCGATTCAGTGCGTCCGGAAACGATACGCAAGCCGCGCTTGATGAGCGTTTTGGCCATGATGTCGGCGTTCTTGAGCACCTGCGCCTGATAAATCTTGAAGCTTGGGTCCAATGCCTCTTTGAACGCGACTGCCTTGGCGGCAATGACGTGCATGAGCGGGCCGCCCTGTATGCCCGGGAAAATGGCGGAATTGATTACTTTCTCAAATTCACGCTTCATCAGGATGATGCCGCCGCGCGGGCCGCGCAGCGATTTGTGCGTGGTGGAGGTCACGACATCGGCAAATGGGATCGGGTTGGGATAAGCACCGGCCGCAATCAAGCCGGCGTAGTGCGCCATATCGACCATGAGAACCGCGCCAACTTCTTTGGCGATCTTGGCAAAGCGTTCGAAATCAATACGCAATGCATACGCTGACGCGCCTGCAAGAATGAGTTTTGGTTTGTGTTCGCGGGCCAGCGCTTCGACCTGATCGTAATCGATCGCTTCTTGATCGTTCAAACCGTAGCTCACGATATTGAACCACTTGCCGCTCATGTTCACGGGCGAGCCGTGTGTGAGATGCCCGCCCATGGCGAGGCTCATGCCCAGAATCGTATCTCCCGGCTTTAGCAGCGCGAAATAGACAGCTTGGTTTGCCTGAGAGCCCGAGTTTGGCTGCACATTGGCCGCGTAATCGTGCGTGTCTGCGCCGAACAATTTCCTGACGCGATCAATGGCCAGCGTTTCGGCGATATCGACAAATTCACAGCCGCCGTAATAGCGCTTGCCCGGGTAGCCTTCGGCGTATTTATTGGTGAGCTGCGAACCTTGCGCTTCCATCACTGCGGGGCTGGTGTAATTCTCGGAGGCGATCAATTCGATGTGGTCTTCCTGCCGCTGATTCTCTTTTTGGATGACCGCGAAAATTTCAGGGTCTACCGCGGCAAGATTGTTGGATCTGTGAAAAGTATCGGGCATGGGAGGTGTAAGCTCGTGAGTGTGATGCGATAGATGATTGAAATTTCATCAATTTTATCATGCAGCACTCGCTGCCGGGACAAACGATGCCGCTCTACGGTGGTCGATTTACAATAGATAAGAATATAAAACTCTAGCACTGGCGCAGCGTTCAGGCCAATAGTGCCCGGAGAAGCCCGCCAAATGGCGATCTACAAATTTATTGCCGTATGTTCCGGCGGCGTGCGACGCAATGTGTGCATGCCATTCACACCGAGCTCTTTGGCGAAATGCACGTTCTTGGTCGCAGCGTGCATATACAAATTGAAACCGCCAAAATGGGTCGCCGCATAGTTGTATGCGCCGCCAAGGTCGTACTCCAGACGATGCACAGCGCTTTCAAAAAATGCGGGCGTTTTGTTGACCAAATCGTCGCCCGAATGAAACACCACCTGATCGCCCTGCATTGTTTTCTTCACGGCAATACCACCCGCGACGAACTCGGGATAAAGCCGGTCACGACATTTTTCCAGATAACAACGATCCGACATCTGGGCGATGATGTCCGCCGAGCCAAGTAGGCTGCCCAGCATGCGTAATACTGGGTCCTGAATCAGAATATCGGCAACGCGTTTTTCGAAACCGGTGAAATGGATTAATTCCGCAGCTTCCTCAGCACATTCTCCCAAGCCAATTTCATGCACGTAGCTGCGCAAGAATGCCGCCCCGCGTGAAACGTGATTCAAAGTGTATTCAGCGCCGTTCTTTGCGGTGGTATCGGTCGTTTTTCGCAGGTAGCCGATATCGTGATAAAGCCCGACGACCACGCCGAGCTGAAAAAACCGAACGCCCAACGCTGGCGTGCCGTTGCGGGAACGTTCATAGCCGTCCATCAGACGCGCCATGGCAAGCGTGACATCCATCACGTGTTGCAGATTGTGGTACGAGGTGTCACAAGCCTGATAGCCGGGGTATTGGCCAACATAAATCTTGGCGACATCTTCGAAGGCGCGATCCATCGCCATATGCGCGGCACCTGGATAGAGCAACCGGAAGAGTCGGGCAATTTCTCTGTGCACCGCCGTCGCATCAGTGGTCTGGATGCGATTCGTAACGTCAAAATCGTTGCGCCTTAATTGCATTGGTCCCCGCTACGCCAAATAATCGTCGGGTTGCTGTGCCTTTCGGCAACGCACCCTGTTCTATTGGTCCATTTCACACCTTTGATCGAAAAATAGCAAATGCCCACTGTTCCTGCGGAAGGTCGCTGATGACGTGCAAAGTGCGGGTCCTCGCGTTATAGTGATCACATCAAGTGAGCGCTAAAAGTATGGAAACTACAGAGACAATTGAGGCGATCGAACGCCGAATCATTGAGCTGACACAAGAACACCGGGACCTGGACCTGGCAATCGGCGCTCTGATCATTGTCCCCACGCACGACGAATTGCAATTGAAACGTCTCAAAAAACGCAAACTTGTCTTAAAAGATCAGATTTCCTATCTTGAGGCACAGCTCACGCCGGATATACCGGCTTAAGCAACCAAGCGCACACAAGCGCTGACCCTGCTGCTTTTGGCAGGTCTCTGATATTTGGCTATCCCGCATCTCAGGCGTCATTGACTACCCTCATGCAGTGACCAAGCCAATTGGTGGATAATTAGTCCTCAAGTCAGCGTGCACATGCTGCTCTTTCCCCAGTTATTGTCAGAAATGAAAAAAAATCTTGCTATTGTCGGTGCCGTCATCGGCCTGTTACTCATTGGCGGTGGCGGTTATTGGGTTGGTAAACGCCAATCCCAATCCAATACAAACCCCGTAAATCCCCTAGCCACAAGCGCTCCACAACCCGCTGGTGCGCCACAGCCGACCGGCAAATCCGCACCAGGAGGGCCTGCTGGCGGGGTCACGGTCGAAGCGATAAAGGTGAAATCGGTTCGCATGGCACAGGGGCTTACGGCGGTGGGTTCTCTGCGCTCGGATGAGTCGGTGACGATTCGCCCCGAAGTGTCCGGACGCATCAGTGAGTTTGGATTTCGCGAAGGTCAGCGCGTGGCCAAAGGCGCAACTTTGATTCGCTTTGACACCTCCGTGCAGCGCGCCGAGCTGGATCAGGCCGAAGCCAATCTGGGCTTGAGCAAGAGCCGACTCGAACGGTCGCGTGATCTATTCACCAAGGGCTTCATTTCCGCACAGGCGCGCGATGAAGCCGAAAGTAATTTCAAGGTCGCGCGGGCAACTTACGATCTATCGCAGGCGCGCTTGGCGAAGCTGGAAATCAAGGCACCCTTTTCCGGCATTGTGGGTCTGCGCATGGTTAGCATCGGCGACTACGTCAAGGATGGTCAGGACATCGTAAATCTTGAGGAGATTGATCCGCTGAAAGTGGATTTCAGAATTCCGGAAATTTATTTGAAGCAGGTTGCGGTCGGCCAAGCGCTGCAAATTACGCTCGATGCGTTTCCAAACCAGACATTTCAGGGCAAGGTTTTCGCAATCAATCCATTGGTCGATACCAATGGCCGCTCGATTGTCATTCGCGCCATGGTCAAGAACACCGAAGCGCGACTGCGTCCCGGCATGTTTGCACGTGTGCGGCTGCTGTTCAGTGATGAGCGCGATTCAGTGGCAGTTCCAGAACAATCACTCATCCCGGTCGGTGATGACCAATATCTGTTCAAAGTCGTCGATGGTCGGGCGCAACGCTTCAAAGTTGAGATCGGCCAGCGGCGCGAGGGGCAAGTGGAAGTTCTTCAGGGGTTGATCGCAGGTGACGTCGTCGTAACTGCGGGCCAGCTCAAATTGCGCGACGGATCGCAGGTGAAAATCGCCCAATCCGCTTCCGATGAAACTAAAACTTCATTGCCCGGCGGCACCGCAACCGGTGTCAAAGCAGGGGGCAAATCATGACCTTGCCGGAGTTATGCATCAAGCGACCGGTTTTTGCGTCCGTACTCAGTCTGGGTGTGCTGTTGATCGGATTGATTTCGTATAGCCGACTATCGGTTCGTGAATACCCGAAGATCGATGAGCCGGTCGTCAGCATCGAAACCGTCTACAAAGGTGCATCTGCCGCGGTTGTCGAATCGACAATAACCAAACCGCTGGAAGATTCACTCTCAGGTATTGAAGGCGTCGATGTGATGACCTCACAATCGCGCGCCGAACGCAGCCAGATCAATATCAAATTCAAACTCACGCGCGATCCTGACTCCGCAGCGGCGGATGTGCGCGACAAGGTCGCCCGTGTGCGCGGGCGCCTGCCGGACGCCGCCGACGATTCCATCATTGCCAAAGTCGAAGCCGATGCCGATCCGATCATGTTTGTCGCGTTTTACAGCGACAAACACACGCCGCTTGAGGTCTCGGACTACGCCAATCGCTACATCAAACCGCGCTTTTCCACGCTCCCCGGTGCGGCAGATGTACGTATCTTCGGCGAACGCAAAATGTCGATGCGTATCTGGCTGGACCGCAGCAAACTTGCCGCTTATAAGTTAGGGCCAGCCGATGTGGAGGATGCCCTGCGCCGGCAGAACGTGGAAGTCCCCGCAGGTCGAATCGAAAGTCAAACGCGGGAATTTTCGGTCCTGGCGCAGACCGATTTGCAGACCCCCGAGCAATTCAACAATATCGTCGTCAAGGATGCGGGCGGTTACCCGGTCAGGATTCGCGATGTGGCGCGCGTTGAAATTGCGCCTATCGATGAACGTATTCTTGCCCGCTTTACCGGTCGCAATGCGGCGACGCTGGCAATCGTCAAACAAGCAACCGCCAATCCCCTGGAACTATCGGTGGCCGTGCGCGCGGAAGCCGATGAAATCCAGAAATCGTTGCCGCCCGGAATGACCCTGACGGTGGTATTTGATACATCGTTATTTATTGAACAAGCCATCAAGGCCGTGTTTGGCACCATCTGGGAAGCGATTCTTTTGGTCGCCATCGTCATATTTTTATTCCTGCGTAATCTGCGCGCCACCATCATCCCTCTGATCACCATTCCAGTGTCGTTGATCGGTGCGTTCGCGCTGATGTACATGTTTAACTTCAGCATCAATACGCTGACGCTGTTGGCGATGGTGCTTGCCATTGGTCTGGTGGTGGATGACGCCATCGTGGTGCTTGAAAACATCTACCGCTATATGGAAGAGGGAATGGGTCGCGTCGAGGCTGCGATCAAGGGTGCACGCGAAATCGCGTTCGCGGTGGTGGCCATGACGCTGACGCTCGCCGCTGTTTACGCGCCACTCGCGTTTGCAACCGGGCGAACCGGCCGCTTGTTTATCGAATTTGCCTTGGCCCTGGCCGGTGCAGTGGTGGTGTCGGGATTCGTGGCGTTGACGCTTTCGCCAATGCTGTGTTCGCTGATACTGAAACACGATGTCAAACACGGCAAGGTCTACAACGCCATCGAATCGGTGTTGCTGCGCATGACCAGTGCTTATAAGCGTGCGCTGACGGCGCTCCTGAAAAAACGCGTCTTCGGCGTGGTGTTGTGGTTCGTATTTGTGCTGCTTGCAATTCCATTGTTTTTAAGCCTGAAGCAGGAGTTGGCACCCACCGAGGACAGGGGCATCATTTTCGGGATCGTATCAGCACCGGAGGGGTCGACCGTTGCCTATACGTCGAGTTACGTACAGAAAATCGAGGACATCTACAAAGATATTCCTGAAATGGTCCGCTACAACTCCATCGTTGGATTTCCTACCGTTTCCGACGGTCGCGTCATCCTGCGCCTGAAGGATTGGGATCAGCGCACCCGCAGTCAGCAGGAAATTGCACGCGATCTGGTGCCAAAATTTCGTAATCTCGCGGGTGTGAATGCGTTTGCCGTCAGCCCGGCATCGCTGGGCCAAGGGCGAGACAAGCCGTTGCAGTTCATCATCATGACCTCCGCGCCGTATGAAGAACTACAGCAATACGTAGATCGACTGATCGCCGAAACGGCGAAGAATCCCGGATTGCTGGATGTCGATTCGGATCTGCGATTGAACAAGCCCGAACTGAAAATCTCCGTCAACCGCGACAAGATCGCCGACGTCGGTGCCAACGTCGAATCCGTGGGGCGAACACTTGAGACGATGCTCGGTGGTCGTCAGGTCACGCGCTTTAAACAAGATGGTGAGCAGTACGATGTGATTGTGCAGGTGGCCGACGTGGACCGCTCCAATCCGGACGACATCACCAACATTTACGTGCGCGGCAGAAACAATGAAATGGTGCAACTCTCCAATCTGCTTAGCGTGCGTGAATCGGTTGCACCACGCAGCCTGAACCATTTCAACAAACTGCGGGCCGCGCGCATCGACGCCAACCTGGCCCCAGGCTATGCCATCAAGGACGCGATTGATTTCATGAAGGACGCCACCAAGCGCGTGCTGCCGCCAACGGTGCAGAACGATTTGTCCGGGCAGTCACGTGAATTCCGTGATTCATCCGGCAGCATTTACCTCACGTTTGTGCTGGCGCTGGCGTTTATTTATCTCGTGTTGTCCGCGCAGTTTGAGAGTTTTGTCGACCCGTTCGTGATCATGCTGACCGTGCCACTTTCCATGACGGGCGCATTGCTCGCGTTGTGGCTCACCGGTGGCTCACTCAATGTGTACAGCCAAATTGGGCTCATTACGCTTGTAGGGTTAATAACCAAACACGGCATATTGATCGTCGAATTCGCGAATCAATTGCAGGAACGCGGCATGGGGATGCGCGAAGCTGTGATCGAATCGGCGACGTTGCGCTTGCGGCCGATCCTGATGACAACCGGCGCAATGGTTCTCGGTGCAATTCCACTGGCGTTGGCGCGTGGCGCAGGGGCAGAATCGCGTCAGGTGATCGGCTGGGTGATCGTTGGCGGCATGTCGTTGGGCACCGTGCTCACGCTATTTGTTGTGCCGACGTTTTATACGATTTTCGCGCGCAACCACCAGCAAGCCGCAGATCCGCAAGCCAAACCGAAACCTATTCAAAACGCGTCCGCAGCACCTGTTGCAGGAGACTGATTTATTGAAACTCTAGCACTGGCGCACTTTTCAAGGCATTATGATGCCAGAAGGCGCACCAGCGCTAGAGTTCACTTATTTCGTGCTGCCGACGTTCAAAATCGGGCAACTTCCGGACTGCGATAGAAATTGAGCACTTTTGGCACGTAGGCCATGGTTTCCGGATAGGGCGGAATACGATTGCCAGCGCGGATCACCGCGTTTTCGCCCGCGTTGTAACCGGCCAGCGCTAACTCTACGTTGCCGTTGAACATCTTGAGCAGATCGCGCAAATAGCGCGTACCACCTGAAATATTTTCGGTCGGATCATAACTGTTGACGACGCCGTAGCGTTGCGCAGTTGCCGGGATAAGTTGCATCAATCCAATCGCGCCCTTGGGTGAGATTGCTTGCTCGTTGTAGCCGGACTCGGCACGAATCACCGCGTGAATCAGCTTGGCATCCAGCCCATGCGTTCTTGCGGCGTTCGCGATGATCGGCACCAGTTTCTCGATATCGACAACCCTTGGGCCGCTTGCTGACCAGGCGTTCGGGCGCAATTGCGCAGAGGTGGGAATCCGATAAACCAGTTTGTAGCGTTTATCCAGATGCGGTAAGTTGGAAAAATGTGTAATGCCCTTCTCGTCTTTGAACGCATATATGTTGGCCGACGCATTCGCGGCGCTGAACAATGCAGCGGCCACAAGGCTTAGAACAGCCCAGCGCATTCGAAATACCAAAGACCGCCGTAGAGAATTCATGTTTTTACTCAACAAACAATTTAATACCATTGAATTTTATAGCTATTTCGTGATCGCTGCCGACTGATCATCCACCGTCAGACCTATAAATATGACCGGTGATCAGGTAATCTACCAACCTATGGAGCAACCATTAACGCATGATTTCTTAAGCCGTGCTGTCTCACAACTGCGCAAGATCGAGCTCCCTTGGTTGATTTTGGCGGCGTTACTACTCTCGACATTGCTCGCCGCTTTCCAAAGCTCCCGCCAGTTGCGCGCCGACGCCGATGCACGCTTTGTCGAGATCGCGCAGGGTGAAAAACGCGCCTTACTCCAGCAATTGCGTGACATCGAAAATATACTGTATGGCGCGAAGGCCTTAGCGTCCGCGCTACCAAACGTCAGTCACTCTGAATTGGACAGCTACGTAGCTGCACGCGTTCGAAATCGGGGCGCGTATCCAGGAATTATCGCGTTGCAGTTGGTTCGTGTCGCGGACACACCAGCTGTGCAGACGACGATCACGAGTCTAATCGCGCCGTCAATTACTAACGCTAACGTACCGACGTCGAGGTCATCGCCAGCGCTAGCCGAGGCAATTAGCCGCGCGACATCAACGACAGCTTTGACCATGTCGCAACCGCTGGCCACGTCTGTTGGCAACCTTCCGTCTCAGGATTGGGTAGCCTTGGCGCTACCGCTGATCCTGCCACCCAACACTGAAACCAGCAATCGCGCATCCCCATCGGAGCAAGCCGTCGGTTCGATGATCTCGGTAGTTGCCATCGTCGATCTGGCAGCGATGGTCACGCGCATGGAGCGCGATCCCGCCTATCCGGTGATTCATGAACTTTTCGATGGCGTCAAACGCATCTCTCCTTCAACTGGTTCATCGAATGCAACCCAATCGAGCTCAGAACTTAGCACTGAGCTTCCTGTCGAGTTCGGCCAGCGCACATTGCGCCTGAAAATTTCCTCAACACCGCAAGTCGAGAAATCCCTGCGCAGCGACATGCCCCGAGTCATTCTCGTGATCGGCATCTTCGGCACCATGCTGCTCGGTGCATTGGTGCTGTTACTGACGCGCCTGCGTCAGGAAGCTGAATCACTCGCGGCCAGCATGACCCGCAAATTACAAGACCAAACCCGCTTCACCGAAGATTTAATCGAATTCAATCCCAATCCGATTTTCCGGAAAGATACGGCAGGTCGGTTCGTTGCGGTGAACCAAGCGTGGGAGCAGCTTAGCGGTCGCAAGAGAAAGGACATCCTGGGCAAAACCAGTCAGGACGTGCAATCAACCAATGATGTGCCGCAGGATGAAAGCCACGATTTAAAGGTGCTGACTTCACCATCCGGCTATGACGCGAGCGAAGGCGTATTTACCAATGCAGACGGCCAACAGTTTGAAACCATTACCGCGAAGAAAATATTGAAGCGTGCCGATGGCAGTGTGGACGGCATGATCGGCACTATCACTGACGTTACCTTGATCAAAAAGCTGGAACGGGAGCTGGCGCGCCAGCGCGAACAGCTTGATCTGGTGATCCGCTCATCACAACAAGGTATCTGGGATCTTGATCTTTCAGACAACGCCAGTGCCTACTATTCGCCGCGTTTCCGTGAAATTCTGGGCTACACAAGTGACACCTTCCCGGTAATTTTTGATTGGCAGGATCAGCTCCACCCGGAGGACAAAGCCGAGGCGCGGCGACGTGTGATTGCCCATTTCAAGGGTGAAACCACACTATTCGACATCGAATCCCGCATCAGAAACAATGACCAGCGCTACATGTGGGTGCGGGTACGGGCGATCGCGCAACGTAATGCAGAAGGCCGGGCGGTCAGATTCGTTGGCTCCATCGCCGACGTGACAGATCGCAAACTGGCAGAAGTTGAATTGATGGAGGCCAATGTGCGCGTCACGGAAGCGGCCCGCGCAAAGGAATCTTTCCTGGCTACCATGAGCCACGAAATCCGCACGCCGCTGAACGGTGTACTCGGCATGACCAGCCTGTTGAGTGAAACCACGCTAAACGATGAGCAGCACGATTACATCCGCCTGATCCGCGCCTCCGGTGATACGTTGTTGCGGCTCATTGACGATGTGCTCGATTTTTCCAAGATCGAATCCGGTCGCATGACGCTGGAATCGGTGACAGTTGAAATCGTCCCGCTTGTCGAGGAAGCGTTTGAGCTGGTCGCCGAAAAGGCACGAGGCAAAGGGCTCGCGTTGCTTTTTGAGATGCAGGAAGACGTTCCTTTCTATATTTTGGGCGACGCCACACGTTTGCGGCAGATACTGCTGAATCTGCTGTCCAACGCCATTAAATTTACCGCCAAAGGCGAGATCAGGTTAGCCCTCAGCGTCCATCAGCCAGCCGACGGTCAACTCCAGCTCGAAGGCCGGGTATCAGACACGGGCATCGGCATTCCCGTTGAACGCGCCAACAAGCTGTTCCAGCCGTTCACGCAGGTGGATGCATCGACTACACGGAAATAT
>JANOQY010000273.1:0-25752 GCA_031414995.1 Betaproteobacteria bacterium | reverse complement strand
AGCACCGCGCCGGCACCATCGGACATCTGCGATGAATTGCCTGCTGTTACGCTGCCACGCGCTGCAAACACAGTGCGTAATTTCGCCAGCGACTCCAACGTTGAATCAGCGCGCGGACCTTCATCGGTATCGGCTATTTTCTTTTTGTGCTTGATCGCGCCGCTGGCGAGATCCGGTATCGCGGTATCAATTTCATAGGGGAGGATTTCGTCCTTGAAGCCACCGGCTGCAATCGCCTTTGAGGCCTTCATGTGCGAGGCCACGGCAAAAGCATCCTGCTCCTCGCGCGTCACCTTCCACTGCTTGGCGACGTTCTCGGCGGTGATGCCCATGCCATAGGCGATGGCGACATGCTCGTTGCTCGTGAACACCGATTGGTTGAGCGCGATCTTGTTGCCCATCATCGGCACCATCGACATGCTTTCCGTTCCAGCCGCAATGACGACATCATCGTCGCCGGTGCGGATGCGGTCCGCCGCCATGCTGATGGCTTGCAGGCCCGATGAACAAAAGCGGTTGATCGTCACCGCAGGCACGCCATCCGGCAATCCGGCCAGCAGCACACCGATACGCGCCACGTTCATGCCTTGCTCGCCTTCGGGCATCGCACAACCGACGACGACATCGCCGATGTCGTTCGGGTCAAGTCCGGGTACGTGTGCGATGACGCCGCGCAGCACGTGCGCGAGCATGTCGTCGGGACGGATATTCTTGAACATGCCGCGCGGCGCTTTACCGACTGGCGTGCGGACGGCGGCGACGATATAGGCTTCCTGAATTTGCTTGGTCATTTTTATTCTCCAATCGTCTGCGCTTAATTGCGCAGTGGTTTACCGTTTTTCAACATGAATTCGATGCGCGCCTGGGTTTTTTCCGTCTTTGCCAGTTCACAGAAGTGCTTCCTCTCCAGTGCCAGCATCCAGTCCTCGTTAACCATCGAACCCGGCTCGACTTCGCCACCGCACAGGCAAGCCGCGATGCGCGAGCTGATGTCATAGTCGTGATCCGAAATGAAGCCGCCCTCTTTCATGTTGATGAGCATCATCTTCAGGGTCGCGATACCAGTGTAGCCCGCAACCGGGAATGCAGCGGGTGCCAGTGGTGGACGGTAGCTGGCATTCGCCATTGCACGTGCAGTTTCGAGCGCAACGTAAAGCAACTCATCGCGATTGAAGATAATGGTGTCCCGCCAGCGCATGTGGCCCATTTCCTTGGCCTCTTGCGCACTTTTTGATACTTCACCCATGGCCGCAAGCTTGAAGCTCTTCTGGATCGCTGGCAGCAGGTCGCCGCCATTGGCCGACAGTGCCGCGCGTAGCGCCATCTCTTTCAATCCGCCCCCCGCAGGTAACAGCCCGACACCAACTTCAACCAGGCCGATGTAGCTTTCCAGCGTGGCGACAACGCGGTCCGAATGCATCTGGAATTCGCAGCCGCCACCGAGCGCCAACCCATCAACTGCGGAGACCACCGGGATCATGCTGTACTTGATGCGCTGCGATGTCGCTTGAAACCGGCCGACCATCGCCTCGAACTCATCAAACTGGCCGAGCTTCAATGCTTCGAGCGCCTTCACCAGATTGGCACCTGCTGCGTATGGCGGTTCGGTCTGCCAGATGACCAGCGCCTTATAATTTGCTTCTGCTTCGTCGATGGCTTTGTTCAGCCCTTCGAGCACATCGCTGCCAATGGAATGCATTTTTGTTTTGAAGGACACGATGGCGATATCGTCATGTCCTTTCGTGGTCCACATACGCACTGCATCGGTTTCGAAAATTGTTGTGCCCTTTTCAGCCTTCTCCCCGAGCAACAGTTCGGGATAAAGCTGACGCTGGTAAACAGGCAGTGTTGAGCGCGCAACCATTTTGCTGGTCTTGCCGGAGAGCGAGCCTTCATTTGAATGCACACCCTTTCTTCCGTCCGTTACCCACGCTGGTAGCGGCGCGCTTGACATTGTTTTTCCGGCGGCGATGTCCTCATTAATCCATTTTGCCACCTGCTCCCAACCCGCTGCCTGCCAGGTTTCGAATGGCCCCATCTTCCAGCCGAAACCCCAACGAATGGCGAAATCGATATCGCGTGCAGAACTGGCGACATCACCCAGATGCACGGCGATGTAGTGGAACACATCGCGGAAAATCGCCCACAGGAATTGCGCCTGTGGATGCGCACTGGCACGCAATGCAGCGAATTGTTCGGCCGGGTTACGTATCTTCAGGATCGCAGCCACTTCATCGGCAACCTTGGCGTCCGACGCACGGTAATCCTGCTTGGCAAGATCTACCACCAGGATGTCTTTGCCTTTCTTGGTGAAGAACCCTGCTTTGGTTTTTTGTCCCAATGCGCCCTTGTCGATCAGCGCCTTGAGGAAAGCTGGCACCGCGTAATACTTGTGCCACGGATCATTCGGCAGGTTGTCGTCCATCGTTTTGAAGGTGTGCGCGAGCGTATCCAGACCAACCACGTCCGCCGTGCGGTACGTGGCGCTTTTGGCGCGGCCAATCGCGGGGCCGGTGAGTGCATCGACCTCATCGAAGCCGAGCTTGAACTGCATCGTGTGATACATCGTTGCTGCGATGGAGAAAACACCGATGCGGTTGGCGACAAAATTGGGGGTGTCGTTGGCGCGGATCACGCCCTTGCCGACGGTGGTGACGAGGAATGTTTCGAGTTGATCGAGAATCACGGCGTCGGTGTAAGGTGTGGGGATGAGCTCGACCAGTTTCATGTAGCGCGGCGGATTGAAAAAATGCACGCCGCAGAAGCGATGGCGCAGCGCTTCCGGGAACACTTTCGACAACTCGGTGATCGACAGCCCGGATGTGTTGGAGGCAAAGATGGCGTCGGCGCGCATGAACGGCGCGACTTTTTCATACAGTGACTTCTTCCAGTCCATGCGCTCTGAAATCGCTTCGATAATCAGGTCGCAGTCTTTCAGCCATTCGAGGTTGTCGTCGTAGTTAGCTGGCGTGATCTGTGTTGCGCGCGCCTTGCTCGCGAACGGTGCCGGTTGTAGCTTGGCCATGCCGTCGATGGCTTTGAGCACGATGCCGTTCTTCGGGCCTTCCTTCGCGGGCAGGTCAAACAAAATGGCTTTGACGTTGGCATTGGTGAGGTGCGCGGCGATTTGCGCACCCATCACGCCTGCGCCGAGGACGGCGACTTTTCGGATATGGAAATTACTCAATTGAAACTCCTGATTTTTCGATTAAATAAACTGTAAACACTAATACCGGCGAGCCTCTCAGGCCATAAATAGCCTGCGATTCCCGTCAATAGTGGTGTTTCACCACTTAATGCTAAACAAATTCTTTATTCTGTAGGTACTGCGCGTGGCTTGCGCTGATCGTCGACCGCAACGTAAGTCAGCTGCGCCTCCGTCACCTTTACCACCTCAGCGCCAAACCGCTGGCGCTGCGCATAGACCTCGACATCCACCGTCAACGAAGTCCGCCCAACCTTCACTACGTCGGCGTAAAAACTCACCAGATCACCGACCAGCACCGGCTGCTTGAACTGAAATGAATTTACCGACACCGTCACCACCTTGCCGCGTGCGCGCACCGTCGCGGGCACGCTGCCGGCCAGATCGACCTGCGCCATCACCCAGCCGCCGAAAATAGTGCCGTGCGCGTTGGTGTCTGCGGGCATGGGGATGATGCGGATCACCGGCTGCCGGTCATTCGGCAAATGGGTCACTTCGCAAAACGGTTCGTTTGTTTCATCAGTCACAGCACGTGTCCTTTGTACATCTCGTCGATGGCGTTGGCGTACTGCTTGAAAATAACGTTGCGCTTGAGTTTCAGCGTCGGCGTGATCATGCCGTTGTCAATTGTCCATTTTTCGCGCGCTACTGCAACCTTCCGTACCAGCGCATAACCAGGGAAATTTTTGATCTGTTTAGAGATTCGCTGCACCAGAAATTTCTCTGATTTCTCACGACCCGCGCCGTCCATTTTCGGATCGAGCTTCGCGTCGCTCGCCACACGTCCCCACTCCTCATCGTTCAGTACGACGATGGCCGACAAGTAGGGCTTGGCCTCGCCGTACACGAGCACTTGTTCAAACAGCGGGTCCATCTGAATCGCCATTTCCATATCCACTGGCGGTACTTTTTCGCCATTGCCCAGCACGATGATTTCCTTGACACGACCGGTGATATGGATAAAGCCGTGCTCATCTATCCTGACCTGGTCGCCCGTGTTGAGCCAGCCATCTTCGGATAACACAGCGCGCGTCGCCTCCGGATTATTCCAGTAGCCCATCATGATGTTGGGGCCGCGTGCCAGCAGCACATTGTTCTCACCGATGCGCGTTTCCACGCCGGGAACGGCGGGGCCGACCGAACTTGGCTCGTTCTTGTCGAGCAGGTTAACCGCCAGCAGCGGCGACGCTTCGGTCATGCCATAACCCTGACAAATTTGCAGGCCCAGACCGACAAATACTTTTGATACCGCAGGCGATAGCGCGGCACCGCCAGCCACCGCAAAACGAAGTTTGCCGCCCAGGCGCAACAGCAACTTGTCGGCAACTAATTTCTTCAGCAATGGCCACAGTAAGAACGAAGCTTTCCACGGTCCGCGTCCGTTGTGGTGCTCAAAGCGGCCCCAGCCCACGTCAACAGCAAAATCAAACAGCTTCCGTTTGGCAGGCGAAGCCTTTTTCAATTGGTCGTTGATTGCCGCGAGGAACCGCTCATAAATCCGCGGCACTGAGAAAATAATGGTCGGCTGGACAATACGGAAATCTTCCGCGAGCTGCGGAATCGAGCGCGAGAAAACCATCGATGCCCCGGATACCACGTTCAGGTAGTAATCAGCCGTGCGCTCAAACATATGTGACAGCGGGAGGAATGAGAGAAAAATATCCTCCGGGAAAACGTCGTACACCGCGAGGCCCGACTGCACGTTCGACAAAATATTGCGATGCGAAAGCATCACGCCTTTGGGCTTGCCGGTGGTGCCGCTGGTGTATACGATAGTCGCGAGATCACCGCCATTGACCGGCGCGCGATCAAAGCTGCCGGGGTCGGTTGGCAGCCAGTCAGCCAGCAATTTCAAGCGCGGCTCATCGGGATCGTTCACAGGCTTTACGGTCAAAATGCATTTCAATGACCCTAGCTGGTCGCGCACCGTTTTCAGTCGCTTCCAATGTTCCTCGCCATCAATCACGATCAATTTGACGTCAGCGTCATTGAGAATAAACGCCACGTTCTCCGGCCGATCATCAACGAACAGCGGCACAGTCACGAGGCCGTGCGCAAACGCACCTTGATCGGCAACGATCCAATTGACGCTGTTTTTCAACATCACCGCAATGCGCTCGCCCGGCTGCAAGCCCTCGCGGCGTAGTCCTTCGCGCATGCGCGCGACGCGATCAGCGACTTCACGCCAGTCCACGCCAACCCACTCTTTGCTGGCACTGTCGAATTCACGATAGGCCGGTGCGTTCGGCGAACTGCGGCACCGCAGTGCGAACACGTCAGCAATGGTTGCCGCATCATCAAACATCAAATAACGCGTGCCACGACGATTTTGCAGGATCGATGATTCTGCCAACTGAGTCTCCTCGGGTGTTCTCGACAACGAAACAGGTTCGTTGCCGTCAGGCATGACGGCTGGTCTGGTCAGCCGCACGACCGTGACACTTTGCGGAATTATACGTTCTTGCCGCACGAGACTGACGGCAATCATCGCGCGTCTCCAGTCGCAGCGGCCGCCTCGGCTGCACGAATGCGCTCGGCCGTTGCCGGATGCGTGGCGAAATAATCGAAGTCACCACGCTTGCTGGAATCGGGCACTTTTTTGGCCTCTGGCGCGTCGTGGGGCGTGGGCTTGGCATCAGGAAGTCCCAGCTTTCTGCGTAGCCGGTCGTCCTTGCGATCAGCTTTGTGCGCAGACTCAAGTACGCTCATGGCGGTTGCAAATGCCTTGGGCGAGCGTCCGGTTTTTTTCAGCAGGGCAAACGCAAAGCTATCGGCTTCACGTTCGAAATCGCGCGAGTACCCGTTGTGCACCAGTGCCGTCGGCACCGTCACGGCAATACCGGTGAGCGTCGCAACGTCGCCATAAATCGCGGCCGCCGCGAGTGCCGAGATGGATGTCTGCAACAGCTGCCGCAAGCTGTGCCGGTGCTGCACGTGGCCAAGTTCGTGGGCGAGTACGGCTGCGGTTTCATTCACGCCCGGCATCACGTTTACCAATTGATCCGTCACCACCACCACGCCACCCGGAAGAGCGAACGCGTTGGCACCAATCCAGCCGCCGTCGCGAAACTCCAGTCGCACGCTCGTTGGCAAATCGGTGGCGGCGCGCAACTCGGCAAATGCGACGGATGTTTCCGCGCGAATGCCCGCACTGAGCGTGGAGCGCGCGAAGATTGCCTGATCGAGTGATTTAAGTCCGGCGTCGGCGATCTGGGATTCGATACTGATCGGAAGACGTTGCGCGATTTCGCGTGCCGCCCACGGCACTCCGTATAGATAACCCACTACCACCGCCGCGACCACGCCGATCAGCGCCGTAAAAACGAAACCCAGATGCGACTCCAGTCGGTGCGACAATGTATGCGCCGACCCCACACCAAACGTGGCATCCACAGCGTCGTGATCATCAGTGATCGCCGCCGAGCCATCGGGAAATTCGATCCGACGCGGCGCGCCCTTGAGCCGCGGCTGCACGCGCACAGTGGGCAGGGCGTATTCCGACGAGGCGTTCGGACCTGCCACCACGACGATATCGCCGACCACACGAATAGTGGCGGCGATGCGCTTCGCACTTTTTCCGTCGTAGTAATCGGCGCTGATCAGACTCACCACATGTACCTTACAGCGAGAGATCGACGTTGAAAAATTCGCCCAACTCTTCGCCAGTCGCACCGACTTGCGCGTTCACGCCGCTGATAAAATTATCCAGCGATGCCACCGATTGCAGCTGCAGGCAATCTGCGCGATAGCGCACCACCCGTATGACTGCCCATGGAATCGCCAATCCCAGCGAGAACAGAATGGCAAACATATTGACCAGATACATCCACGCCAGTTTGCGCAACTTCAGGTTGCTGATGAACGAAACCTGTCCCTCAAGGTGCGTGTTGTTGAAGATCAGATTACCGGTGCGGGATTTGGTATACGCGAGCATCAGCGATCCCATGCCAAAGTAGCCGACAATAACAATTATCGGTATCAGCACAGCCGATGATGTTGCCAACGATGCGCCAGCCGCTGCGACCGCGCCAACGATAATGGCAGCAAAAATACCGGCAACGAAGACCGCACCAACGGCCAGCAGCACCATCAGGAAATAAATTTTGTAAAAAGCACCGAGGCCAACAGCGGTGCTGAACGACGCGGTGCCAAATTGCGAATGATTGACATGGAGTTTTTTCAGCGAGCCAATGGCATATGGATAAACGGCCACGATGGTGAGCATCTGCAAACTGAGAATCACCCAGAACAAAGTCGGCGGCGGCTCCTTACCGGTCTGATCAAACGCCGGCATCAACAAAGAAAATACCAGCACCAACGCTACTGGCCATATGGCCTTCAACACATCCATGTAGGTGGCATGGAATCGAAAGCGAATATTTCGATAGCTCGAATTGAAGGCACTGAACGCCATCGAACGAGCGATAAACCAGGGGGCTGCGGCAAACAGCATCAGCGCGAGTGCGGCGGCCACTTTTGGCATGAAGTGTCCGACACCCGAGTACGCGGCAAAGGCCGCGACCGCAATCAGTCGACCTTTGAGGATGGCTACCGGATTGCCGTGATATTCGAAGTTGGCGTCAGCGACCCAAGTATGGCCGTAGAAATAGCGTTTTTTGCGCACCGTCGCCCACGGTGAGTAAAGGCCCAGCGTGATGATGGTGAGAAACAGATTGACGATCCAGATCGCGAAGAAGCCACCGGTCGTCCCGGTGAATTGGAAGGGATGGGATTCGGCCGATGCAGGTGAGCCCTCTGGCGCCATCATCGCCAACGGTATCGTATCTGGCCCGGAAGTGTCGTCCTCTGATGGAACATCCTGCATAAATTCTCCCTGATGTCTTTACCATTTATGCCGCGCGGCAAGTGTATTGGTGATCTGTTACGTGCGTTGGAAGCGGGACTATGTGTTCTTCTTGCGCGGGCTCACATACATGTTGATGTCGGCATGAACCACCAGATTACCGTGCGTGTCTTTCATATCCACACTGACGACAACATCGCGCGCCGGACCTTCAGCGATGTCGCTAGCGGTGCATTCGGCGATCAAATCGGTCTCGCATTTTTTCAGATACACAACGTTCATCCCTTTCGGCAGCCAACGCATCGATGCGGGCAGACTCGCTTCCATCATGGTGCCCGCGCCCAGTTCCGCCAGATTGCAGGCGGCTATCGCATGCACGGTACCGATATGGTTTTCGACGGCGCGACGTTTTTTCAGACTGACACGCGCATAGCCTGGTCTTAACTCCTCGAAACGCGGTGAGATGGTGCCGAAATACGGCGCCTTCCAGCAGACCGCGCGAGCGAACAACCATTTGCCCATTGGCTTGTTCTGAAGCTTTGTCCACATCGTCAGCGCTTGATTCATTGGTCTGGCCTATATTGTTTGCCAGCCGATATCGGCGGCAAATCGCGCGCCGTGCGTCTGCTCCAACGCTTTCATCTCGGCCAGCAATTTATCCTTGCCAGCACTCCTGAGGTAATTGATCGGCCCGCCGCGATGTGGCGCGAAACCGGTGCCAAAAATGACGCCCGCATCGCAAAGATCGGCATCAACAACAATACTTTCGCGCACGCAGGCCACGGCTTCATTCACTGCCGGCAATGTCATACGCATCCACAGCGGCGCAAGATCCACGGTACCTGAGCCATTGGCTTTTTGCGGGCGACCGTTGACCCATTTGTAAAAACCTTCACCGGATTTCTTGCCGAGTTTTTTTGCCGCAACCAACTCCTGAATTTTTTTAGGCTCAGGTCCGCCCAGCTTGGCCAGCTCTTTGCCGACTGCAAGGCCCACATCCAAACCAACGGTGTCGGCCAGTTCAATTGGCCCCATCGGCATGCCAAATTCGCGTGCGGCCGCATCGATGGTTTCCATCGGGATGCCTTCCTCCAGCATCACCTGCGCTTCGGTCATGTACGGCGTGAGAATACGATTGACGAGGAAGCCGGGTGCTGATTTCACGGGTAACGGCAGCTTGTCGATTTTCTTCACAAAGGCTTGCGAAGCTTTCATCACCTCGGCTGATGTTTGCGGACCTTCAACGATTTCCACCAGCATCATCTGCGCGACGGGGTTGAAGAAATGGATGCCGACGAGACGCTCTGGTCGCGCCAATGATTTCGACAGCGCCTGTAAAGGAATCGACGACGTATTGGTGGCGAGGATGGCGGTGGGCTTAAGGCGCGGCTCGATTTGGGCATACAGCTTGGTCTTGATTTCCACGTTCTCGATGATCGCCTCAATCACGAGATCGCAGTGATTCACACCATCACCCTTCACGTCCGGGATCAACCTGTCCATCGCCGCTTGAATCAAATGCGGTTGCTTCAAACGCCGCTTGAACATCTCTGCCGCGCGCTTGATTGCCGGCGCGATGCGAGCGTGATCGAGATCCTGCAACGTGACCGTAAAGCCTTTTGATGCGCACCACGCGGCAATGTCACCGCCCATCACGCCTGCACCAATCACGTGGACGTGCTTGATGTTCACCGCGTCAGCATTTGCCAAACTGCCGAGCGATTTCATCCGATCCTGCAATGTAAAAATGCGCACCAGATTTGCAGTGGTGGGATGCCTGAAGATTCCCGAGATGGAATACGGATGGTCTAGCGGCACATTGCGCGGATCGCCGCCGTAGTGTTGCCACAAATCAATGATTGCGTACGGAGCCGGATAATGATCCTTGCGTGCACGTTTGCTGACTTGTTTCAATGAGGCCTTCGCGACAAAGCCACGCACGATCGGCCAATTGGTGATGGCGTCTTTAAACGCTGGCTGATGCACGGGCGGCGGCTTGTTGAGTAACATCGTCGCCGCGTTGATGAAGTGGCGGCGTGGTGTCAGCACGTCAATCAAGCCCATTTTTTTAGCTCGCCGACCATCGACCGCGCGACCAGTGAGCATCAGGTCCAGCGCTTGCGCCGCGCCGATCAACGCTGGCATGCGCTTGGCACCGCCCCAACCAGGCACGATTCCCAGCATGACTTCCGGCAGTGCCATTTTCGTTTTCGGCCCGTCATCAGCGATGCGGTACTTGCACGCGAGAGCAAGCTCGGTGCCACCGCCCATACTAAATCCATGGATCAGTGCGAGCGTCGGGAAAGGCAGCGACTCGACCTGATCGAATACATCGTTGCCAAGTTTGGTGAATGCGTAGGCTTGCTCTGCGCTTTTCAGCGAAGTGAATTCTTCGATATCGGCGCCCGCAGCGAAGCCATTGTCCTTGGCCGAAACAATGGCGAGACCTCGGGGCGAGTTGGTTTGTGAGCGCAGATGTTGGCAAACATCGGCGAGTTCGCGTAAGACCTCACTCGAAAAAGTGTTGGTGCTCGATTCTGCACGATCAAACGTGAGCCACGCGAGATTATCGCGATCAGTGTCAAGACGCCAGTGTTTCCAATTGCTCATGCTGTTCTGCTCCGGGAGTGCGGTTGTGTCGATTGATGAATACAGTTTTGATTGCAGCGATGACTGTCGCTGTCGGCGAGAGGGACGTAATGGTAGTGATATGATTAACGTAAACACTAGCATTGACGGGCTTCTCAGGCCACTTATGCCCTGTCATGTCCGCCGATGCTAGAGTTTCATTGTGATCAAGCCATACTGCTGCCATGCCGACATTGCGCGCACCGAGGATGTCGTTAATCCAGTTGTCACCGATAAAGACCGTCTCCTGCGCTACCGCACCGATGCGCTCCAGTGCGATTGAAAATATTTTTGGGTCTGGCTTGGTCACGCCAACATCCTCCGAGATCACCACGGTGTCGAAGTAGTTTGCGATATTGAGTGCGCGCAACTTTTCGGTTTGCTCAGCCGTGCTGTTGTTGGTGACGATGCCGAGCCGACAATGGTCGCGTAGTACATCGAGCAGTTCGATGCCGCCTGCCACCAAATGGCGATTGGCCTGATGCTGCTCACGATACAAACGCGCTGCGCGCTCGATGGTCGCCAGATCGATCTGACGGTCGAATGCTGCGAACAGAGTTTGCATGCGCGCTGCCCGGGCCTCATCCAGCGTCAATTCACCGGCGAGAAAGCGAGCGTGAAAAGTTTCCAGCACTTCGGCGTGTTTGATCGCGAATGCCTCGAACAGCAAATCCGGCGCATAGGCCGCATGCATCGCCGCTAGCGCCAGACGAGATGCACGCCGGTGATCGAACAGCGTGTCATCGAGATCGAACAGGATCGCGCGGGGCCACATGATGGGGCAGGAATGGGTAATGCGAAAAATCAGACGCGTTCGAGCAGCATCGCGCCACCCTGACCGCCGCCAATACAAAGCGACGCCGCAGCGCGTTTGCCGCCAGTACGTTCCAACGTTTTCAATGCGTGTAGCACCACGCGTGCACCCGATGCGCCGATTGGATGGCCAAGGGCAATTGCGCCGCCGTCGATGTTGAATTTCGACCGATCCATTTTGCCGAAGGCCTTATCAAGCCCAAGCTTGTCCTTGCAATAGGCTTCCGATTCCCAAGCAGCCAGACAACCGAGCGCTTGGGCGGCAAAGGCTTCATTGATTTCAAGCACATCGAGATCATTCAAACCTAGACCGTGGCGTTGCAGCATCGGCGTAATCGCATGCACCGGGCCCAGTCCCATTTCGGAAGGATCGAGCGCACTCCATTGCGAATCGACAATCGCACCGAGCGGTTTGAGATCAAACTTCGACACCGCCGCTTCTGAAGCGAGGATCAGCAACGCGGCGCCGTCGGTCACTTGCGAAGAATTTCCTGCTGTCACGTTGCCATAAGTTTTATCGAAAACCGGTCGCAGCTTTGCCAACCGTTCCGGCGTGGAATCGGTGCGGACACCATCGTCATCCTTGTAGACATTACCCTTGCCGTCGATCAGCGCCTCGATCTCGCCGTAATGTCCAGCCTCGCGCCCTGCCAGCACTTTTTTGTGTGACTCCGCCGCGAATTCATCCATCATCTGCCGCGTAATGCCGAAACGCTTGGCGACGATCTCAGCGGTCTGTCCCATCGACAGCTTGACAATTGGATCGGTCAACCCTTTAAGAATGGCGATCACCGGTGCAAGATAAGCGGGCCGGAATTTCAATGCTGCGCCTGCACGCTGGCCGAACGATTTGGCGGCATACCAATCGGCCAGCCAGTTCACCATCGCAGGCCCAAACAGCAACGGCGCGTGGCTCATCGCGTCCGTGCCACCGGCTAAAACGAGATTTGATTTGCCCGCGAGAATATTCATGCACGCAGAATCGAGCGCCTGCATTCCAGACGCACAATTTCGCATGACGGTCCATGCCGGTACTTTGTCGCCACAGCCTAAGCGCAATGCCACGACGCGGCCAATATTGGCTTCATCGGCCGACGGCATTGCGGCACCAATGATGACCTCATCGAATGCAGTGGATGAGAATTTTTGCCGTGCCAGCAATGGCCGTCCACAACCCACTGCCAAGTCTCCGCCCGAAAACGGCCCGGGTTTGGTTTTAGCTTTCAGGAATGGCGTACGCGCACCGTCAACAACATAGACTTTTCCGCTCATTCCGCTGCCTCGGCCTGCTGCCAGATTTCCGGCTTGCTGATGGCTTCCTTGCCAAAGTGTTTGTCGAAATCATCGACCATGATGATGTCGTGTTGCAGTGCGCGTGCGCGTTTCCAGAGCGCCAATTCTGTTTCTGTGATCACCGCAAGTTTCATGGCTTCTTCATATTGCGCATCAGCACCATGCCCACTCAGGCGACCAGCTTTTTTAGCAGCGCGCACCTTGGCTTCGATCGGCTCTGCGGCGATGACAGCGTGCATCGCAGCCTCCAACTTGCCCAGCAAATCAGTATCGCTTTTGGGCAAATACATGCCGGCGATCAAACGATTGCGCGCGGCTGATGGCTGAATGAGCAGATCGGCGACTTCATGACCCATTTGGTCGCTTGGTTGAATCAATGTGAGACCGCGCGGAAATACCAATCTACGCAGCACAAACGCGACAAAGCGATTCGGGAAATTTTCAATGACACCGTCCATCGCCACCTGAATCTTGAACGCAGAATCGTACAAAGCCCAACGCAGGAAAGGCAACTCATCGGTTTGACGGCCACGCTGGTCATAGAATTTCAATGCGCACGACGATAAATACAAGAGCGAAAGCACGTCGCCCAGGCGCGCGGACAATTTCTCTTTGCGTTTTAGCGAGCCTCCAATGACGAACATGCTGACGTCAGCCAGCAGAGCAAATGCCGTCGAAAACCGCGTGAGTTGCTGGTAGTAGCGTTTGGTGTCGTCGCAAGCTGGTGCGGGCAATCCGCGCGCACCCGAAATTCCGGTCCACATTGCGCGCGCAGCGTTCGAGAGCGTGAAGGCGATATGACTCCAGAATGCCTCGTCAAACTTCTCAACTGAATCTTCCTGGGCGGCGTGCATTTCCTTCAACACCCACGGATGGCAACGTATCGCGCCCTGACCAAAGATCATGAGTGAGCGCGTAAGAATATTGGCACCCTCAACCGTAATAGCGATAGGCACCGACTGATATGCTGCACCGAGGTAGTTGTTCGGTCCCATGCAGATACCTTTGCCGCCGTGGACATCCATCGCATCGTTCAACACAATACGCATACGCTCGGTCATGTGGTATTTGGAAATGGCCCCAACAACCGACGGCTTCTCGCCCATGTCCAGTGCGCCCGCCGTGACGGTACGGCATGCGTCCATCAGATAGGTGTAGCCGCCAATTCGCGCCAAGGGCTCTTCGATACCTTCGAATTTTCCGATGGGCATTTTGAATTGCTGGCGCACGCGCGAATAGGCACCGGTGGCCATCGACGTAAATTTGCCGGCAGCAATTGATTGCGCGGGCAGCGAAATGGAGCGGCCTGCGGCAAGACACTCCATCAACATGCTCCAGCCTTTGCCGATCATCGGCTGGCCACCAATGAGCCAATCCATCGGGATGAAGACGTCTTTACCGGAGTTCGGCCCGTTCATAAACGACGCATTTAGCGGAAAATGGCGACGTCCAATGTTCACGCCTTTGTGCGACGTAGGGATCAATGCGCAAGTAATACCAAGATCTGTCTGTTCGCCGATCAACTTATCCGGGTCAAAACACTTGAACGCGAGGCCAAGGATGGTTGCCACTGGTCCCAGCGTGATGTAGCGCTTTTCCCACGTGATGCGAATGCCGAGCGTTTCTTTGCCTTCCCACATTTGCTTGCAGACGATGCCAACGTCTGGCATCGAGGCCGCATCTGATCCTGCATCAGGCGCAGTCAACGCGAAGCAAGGTAACTCCAAACCTTTGGCAAGGCGCGGAAGAAAGTAATTTTTTTGTTCCGGCGTGCCGTAATGCATCAGCAACTCACCTGGCCCTAACGAATTGGGGACCATGACCGATACCGCAGCGGTGCTGCTGCGTGTGGAAATTTTCATGACCACTTGCGAGTGCGCGTATGCCGAGAAACCCAAGCCACCGTACTCCTTGGGAATGATCATGCCGAGGAAGCCTTTGTCTTTAATGAACTGCCAGACGTTGGGTGGCAAATCGTGCAGTTCATGAGAAATTTCCCACTCGTTCACCATCGCGCAAAGTTGTTCAGTCGGGCCATCAATAAAGACCTGTTCTTCCGCTGTAATCTTTGGTGCGGGGTAATCAAGCAGCTTGTTCCAGTCGGGCTTGCCACTGAAAAGATCACCGTCCCACCACACTGTTCCTGCCTCGAGTGCTTCGCGTTCGGTCTGCGACATCTGCGGAAGCAGTTTTTTGTATATCTTGAAGATCGGCGCTGTCACCAGACTTTGGCGCAGCGATTTAAGATTGCTGATTACTGCGAGCACAATGAAGGCAACCCATAACAATCCGGCAACAACACCATTCAACGCGCCACTGGCGGTAAGAGCAAGTAATCCTAAGCCGAGGACAACCGACCAAACAGCGGCACTCGCCGCGTGATAGGCGAGCGCCCAAATGACGGCAATGGCAACGACTGCAGCTAATAAAATTGTCAGCATGATTTATCCTTTCTACGTTTCTTGATACAAATAGTGCCCGCCATCTTCGGCCGGGCTAGGCGAGCGCAGGCCGGCCGCCAGAAATGGCGCCAGCCGCTTCAAAAGCAACTCGTCGTTGGTTGCTTCACTTGGATGCAATTGCGAAATTATTTTAAGCATGTCAGCACCGGCCAGCGTGTATGACAAAGCACCCATCACGAAATGCAATCGCCACGACAACTCCTCGCGCGGGATGTTTGGCAAGGCACGGCTGAAAGCCGCACGAAAGCGCGCGATCATTTCCTGATACTGGCTAGACAGAAATTCGCGGATAAATGGCGCCGGATCGGCATAGGCGCGTCCCAACAATCGAAGAAAATTCTTGCCCCCTTGTTCGTGATCACGCGCAAGCTTTAAAGCCGGAATGAACATCGCAGCTAGAATTTTCTCACAGGTCAGTGGGTTGCCAGCCGCCGCAGTCTCATAGGCCGACAGCAACTGCATGCGGTCCTGATTCATCGGATCAAGCCTGCGCGTAAGCACAGCCTGAAACAGCTCCTCCTTGGAACCAAAGTGATAATTGACGGCGGCCAAATTGACGCCAGCTGCGGTGGTGATCAGTCTCAATGACGTGGCCTCAAAGCCATGCTCCATGAAAAGCTCTTCCGCAGCGTCGAGAATTTTCGACTTGGTGTCGATGGTATCGACCGCACGTTCCGGCGCAGAATTGCCAGACCGCGGTAATCTTTGAATTAAACCTGACGCCATTTAGTATTTGCTATCAGTAAGTTATAGGGGAATTACATCAAATTCAAACGTTCGTTTGAATTGAGCGTATTACTGCGCTGGTGATGTGTCAATTACTTTCGATGTTGCAGCGCAACATTGATCCAAATGAACCCGCTATGGAAAGCAATGGTTTCTGGAGGGCGAAAAAAAACCGCCGGATAATTCCGGCGGTTTCTTTATCTGAAAACGCGAAACGAACTAAACCTTCTTGATCGTCTCGAGCATCTTAAATGTGGATTTGTTCGCGCCAATAAAAAGACGCTTGAAGTATTTACTCAAACACTTGCGCTCCAGCGTGTTGCGACGTGTGCGCTTTTTTTCACCAGCCATGTTGACCTCTTGATTGTAATTGCAAATTCGGAAAGCATTGAATTATAAACAAAAAGAGCCTCTGTTGCAGCCCTTTTGTGGCGAATTTCAGCGCCGAGTTGTCGCACTCAGACCGAAAATGATGACCCACAACCGCAAGTGCTGGTCGCACTTGGATTTTTGATGACGAACTGCGCGCCTTCCAAGCCTTCGGTGTAATCAATTTCCGCACCGATCAGATACTGATAGCTCATCGGGTCAATCAGCAAATGGACGCCATTCTTTTCAAGAATAGTGTCGTCTTCATTGGTGATTTCGTCAAAAGTAAAGCCATATTGCAATCCTGAACAACCGCCGCCGGTAACGAAAACGCGCAGCTTGAGATCATCGTTGCCTTCTTCAACGATCAGTGCTTTGACTTTGTCAGCCGCACTATCGGAAAACAATAAGGGGGAAGGCATCATCGACATATCATTCATTTTTCATCTCCAGGCAATACAGCATATATCAGGGCACGCGGCGCGAAATCAATTGCCGAGTACAGGCTTGAACTCTATCACCTTATCGGCCAATAACCTCGGTTCACCCTCATGCATCAGGCGGCCCATGACTATGGCACCGACATGTATCTCGATCGTTTTGTAGCTTACATCTCCTGTGACCCGTGCTTTGGGCAGGAGTTCGAGATACTCTTTTGCCCGCACCGGACCAGCCACCGTGCCATTGATGACAACGTGACCCACGTCGATCTCGCCTTCCACCTTTGCCAGTTCGGATAGCACCAGCGTTCCCGGTTTATCGCCAACCGCCTTGATGTTGCCCTTGACGACGCCATCCACTCTCAACCCACCGGTGAAAAGCACATCACCATTGATGGTGGAGCCTGCACCTATCAAGCTATCAATTGCACTTGGTTTGTTCGATTTATTGCCAAACATGAAGCACCTCTTTAGAGATTGACGCTTTTCTGGCTGCGGACTTCATAGCCAGGAAGCGCAAGGACACGAACCTGTATGCTTTTCAATTGCGCACCCTGCGGAATTCTAAATCTGCCATCAACTTTTTGGTAGTAGCGAAAATCGATTTCACCGCCTTGACCTCGCACCTCAGCATCCGTGGGGAAGCTCAATGTTATTTGTTGGGCCCCCTGCTGAACACGCGCGACCACTTGCACCTTGCCCTTGAAGTCCTGTTTGCGCTGCCCGCCCTGCGTGAGCAGCATACGATAGCGGAACTCATTTGGTAAAGCATCCGCTTCAATTTTCAGATTGGCAATGGATAGGCCTTCGGGTACGTTTCCCGAAGACATAATATTGCGCAGAAATGCCAAGTCTTCCTTAAGGCCCGAATTATCGTCCTGAATCTGGCCAAGGTTTTTTGCCAGTTCCGCCTGCGCGGATTTCTCGATCTTGAGTTGCCCCTCGCGCTCGTTCAGGAGCGTTTTCGTCAAATCAAACTCACGCTTGAGTCGCTCATTGTCTTCGGTCAGCCTGGAAATCTGGAGCGTTGCTTCTTCACGATTAAAGCCCGTGATTTTGTAACTATTGTCCACCAGATACCACGCGACAGCACCAGCCACGCCCATCATCAGGCCATAACCGGCAAATTTTACATACCACGGCATGTGGCTTTTGATCGCCACCTTTTCGGAACGAATCCCGATTTTGGAACGAATTTTTCGCCACGCACCGCGAAGTTTCATGTCGCTCAGCATTGGAAATTTATTCCTTTGAGTAGCGCAAATGCATTGAAAATCTCATCGCCGAATAAGGAAAAAGCCGCGAAGGCGGCTTTTTCCTGTCGAAAGTCGCGTTTCGCTTAGCGTTTCGAGAATTGTTTACGACGACGAGCCTTGTGGAAACCAACCTTCTTGCGTTCCACTTCGCGGGCATCGCGCGTAACCAAACCCGCTTTGGAAAGTTGCGGTTTCAGGTTTGCATCGTAATCGATCAACGCACGGGTAATGCCGTGACGCACTGCACCGGCTTGACCAGATTCGCCACCGCCGAGTACCGTTACCATGATGTCGAATTTATCAATGCTGCCAACTAACTCGAGCGGCTGACGCACCACCATGCGACCGGTTTCGCGGGAAAAATAAATGTCCAGCGGCTTGTCGTTAACCACGATGTCGCCCTTACCGGGTTTCATGAATACACGAGCGACCGCGCTCTTGCGACGACCCGTTCCGTAATGATATTTACCGACCATGTTCGCTATTCCTTAGGCTTGGATCGTGAGTTCTTTGGGTTGCTGGGCGCTGTGTGGATGCGCGCTGCCTGCATACACTTTCAGCTTCTTGATCATTGCATAGCCGAGTGGACCTTTTGGCAGCATCCCTTTAACGGCTTTTTCGAGCACGCGTGCTGGGTGCTTTTGCTGGAGCTTGTTGAAATTGGTTTCATAAATACCGCCGGGATAACCGGTATGGCGGAAATAGGTCTTTTGCTCGCCTTTGTTGCCAGTGACGCGTAATTTTTCCACGTTGGTGACGATAATAAAATCACCGGTATCAACGTGCGGGGTGTATTCGGGCTTATGCTTACCGCGCAAACGCAGCGCAACAGCGGCGGCGAGGCGACCCAATACTTTGTCGGTTGCATCGACGTGGAGCCAGTCATGAATTACTTCATGTGGCTTTGCAGAAAATGTTTTCATTGCTGTACTCACTTGTATGTTGCCGCCGCGTTTGTCACTAAAACTTGGCGACGGGCCGGATGCTTGTAAATGATTTGTTGGTAGCCTGACTGTTTGGACACCCACTCAGGGCACAGACAGCAAGGGCAACAATCCTTATCGCCAAGCAAACGGGGGGTACTTGGCAGAACTCATAATTATAATAAGTTCAAGCACTCGCTGTCAATTGCGTCTCTAAACACTTGTGCGCGTGCCGCCTCGTGGCCACGTTCGATATACTTCGCAAATCTTATGGAGGCAGCTTGAAAGCTCGAATTAAATGGATCGAAAACGTCGCTTTTTTGGGTGAAACCGAGAGCGGACATGCGATGGTCATGGATGGTTCGCCTGACGCAGGCGGACGAAATCTCGGCCCACGACCGATGGAAATGGTCTTGATTGGGACTGGTGCTTGCAGCGCTTACGACGTCGTTCACATCCTAAAGAAGGGTCGCGAACCAATAACGGACTGTGTGGTTGAGCTGCACGCTGAGCGAGCGCCCACTGACCCGAAGGTCTTTACTACAATACATTTTCATTTCATCGTGACCGGCACGGATTTGAATCCTGCCAAAGTCGAGCGAGCCGTCAAACTCTCCGCCGAAGTCTATTGTTCGGCATCGGCAATGTTGGCAAAAACAGCACACATTACCCACGACTTTGAAATCTGCCACGAGCCAGCCAATAAATAGCTGATTGAGTTTCGTCAAACCCAGTAAGTGGACCGCGTCATCACGGTCGAAAACAAGGACATCACTGCCTTGGCAGGCGATGGCAACGCGTTTGCGCCGTGTTGCGCGCCAGCTTGTCCGTGACGGATCTCGTCTTCACGCATGGCCTCAAGAATGGCGCGACTGCCCGCATCGTCTGGCGAAATTCGTCCCAAATGATCGTGCAGGTGCGCTTCCACCTGCCGCTCGGTCTCGACCAAAAATCCCATGCTCCATTTATCACCCAATAACCCGGAAACTATCCCCATACCGAATGCACCGGCATAAAAGAGAGGGCTCAGCTGGCTCTTTCGGCCACCCAGCTCAGACAATCGGCTTTCACACCAGGCGAGGTGGTCGTGCTCTTCTTTTGCCGCGGTAAGTAATAGTTTTCGCGTCTGATCCCCTTTTGCGACCAACGCCTGACCCTGGTATAGCGCCTGAGCACACACCTCACCGCAATGATTCACGCGCATCAGTCGGATTGATTCTTTAACAGCAACGTTGGTCGGTGCCGCAGCCGTTGCCGCGTGGGATGAAGAGTCAGGTACCGGCTGGGGTCGCCCGGCACGTGCTTTTGCAAACACGGTTCTAATGCCGGTATCTATTTCGCAAATGAGACGGTCACGCAAATTCATCGTTTTCCCAGAAAAAAAAACGGGCACCCAAAGGCGCCCGTTTTTTGCAGCTTCAAATCAAACTGTTTAGAACGTGTGGCGCAGACCTGCACCAAAACCCTTAGGATCGTTGTTGCCGGTAAATGCTGGCAGTCCCGAGGCATTCATTGCGTTGTTCGACGCGCTGTTGTTCACGAGCGAAGCATAACGAGCCATGAATGTTGTTCTCTTGGAGAAGTTGTAGTTGTATCCAACTGCTGCCATTTTGCTTTTTGGTTGAAGTGCAACCCCCGTTACGCCGCCATCTTTATTCTGGCCGCCGGTGATTATGAAATCGCTCTTACCCGTTGTGTAGGTGAGCGCTGCCATGCTGGCTTTGCGATCAACGCGACCGGTGGAGTCAAATTTCTGTGTCAGGACGCCAAGTTTAAACGCGCCAAAAACGAAAGTAGCTGAAAGATTTTGACCCTTTTCTTTCACGCCACCGGTAACGACGTTACCGCGCGTGTCTTTATGCTGTTCGTTGGCATAGTTGATTCTGAACGGGCCAGCTGCGTAGTCAAGGCTAATGCTGGTCGAATTCGGGTTCGCCGTAGCAGTTTTACCTTCGTTCGCGCCGTACATCAGGCGAGCCGAGAAGCCATTAATATTTGGCGACCAGTATTGAATCATATTGTTTTCGCGACGGTTGAAATCACCCGTGTTGATGATCGACAACTGATTGCCGATAGTATTTTGACCAAACGGATCAACAAAAATTGCGGAGAGCTTGAACGGGCTGTCCCAACGGCCGAGAACGACTGTACCGAAACCGCCTTGGAGACCAACGCCGCTGTTACGGCTACCGAAAGTGCCACCACCTGCATCTGGAGGTGCAGCGGACTCGATCTGGAAGAATGCCTTCAGGCCGCCACCAAGATCCTCAGTACCGCGGACGCCAATCAGCGATGACTCATCTACCACCGTGGTGCGGGTGCCCAAGCTTGTTGTGCCGGTGCCGGCTGCCTTAATGCTGTTGACCATGATCCACGCGCGACCGTAAAGGGTCACGGGGTTAGCCGTTTGCGCCATGACGACCGGGGCGAATGTTGCGCCAGCGACAGCGAGGGCGATCAATTTCTTGTTCATCACAAATCTCCTTAGGGGTTAAGTTGAGGCTTTTTAATTCTTTAGAAACACACAAACCTCATGGGGCCGAACGTGCTAACTACGTGTTAAACATCACTGGCTAACACTCACCTAGCAACTTCTCCCACAATCGTATTGCCAAAATCTTTTGAGAAGCTGCCGTCATATTGCCAAATTTGGCGCGCTTGCTCAAGTGCTCACTGTGAAATATGCCACAGCGCATGCACCATGTTGCGTTTGCGCAACACGCACTAAAATCTCATTTGCATAACCCTGCGTCGTCATTGGCGAGTCATAAAAGTGTGTTTCCGAACAACGCTGCAAGGGCTGCGCCAGGATCAATGGATTCCATCAGCGCACCGCCGACAAGGTAAGTCCCCACACCAGCAGCAAACAGTCTCTTTACGGTGTCTGCATCCGAGATGCCGCTCTCGGTGACCAAAATTTTCTCGGGGGGAATGTGCTGTTGCAGCGTCAACGTAGCGTCTATGTTGGTTGTAAATTGTGTAAGATCACGATTATTAACACCAATTAACGGCGTTTTAAGCGTCAATGCCTGCTGAAGCTCGGACTCAAAATGCGACTCGGCCAACACGCTCAAGCCATAAGACTGAGCAAGCGTCTCCCATTCCTGGAACTGTTCGATTGGGACCGCGCCCATGATAAACAGTACAGCGTCCGCCCCCATGGCACGCGCTTCGACGATTTGGTAGGGGTCAACAATAAAATCCTTGCGCAGCACTGGTAACCGGCAAGCCGACCTGGCCGCCACCAAATCTTCAATTGAACCCTGAAAATACTGCCTATCAGTCAGCACCGAAAGGCAAGCGGCACCGTGCGCTTCGTAGGTCTGCGCAAAACGGGCTGGATCAAACGTGGCCCCCGGGCCAGTAAGTCCGGACCGAAACACGCCGGCACTTGGGCTGGCCTTCTTTATTTCAGCTATCACCGCCGGCCTGCCTGCGGCGCGTTTGGCCCGAATTGCACCCACAAAATCCCGTGTCGGCGGCAGCGCCCGGGTACGCGCTTCAAGTTCGGCCAATGGCCGCAGGGCCTTTGCTTCGGCGACCTCACGACGCTTGGTCGCAAGAATTTTTTGCAGAATGTCCGACATGCGCAGTTATTCCGATTCAGCGATCACAGACGCGTGTTTGATGATGCTCATGCTGCAGACAAGGCCGATGTGAACTTCACTAATGCGTCCAGCTTTGCCCGCGCTTTGCCGGATTCAATCATTTCGCGCGCTTTGGTCACGCCGCCCCACAAATCATTTGCGAGACCGGCGACGTATATCGCGGCACCGGCATTGAGCATCACAATATCCTTGGCCGGGCCGACTTGATTGTCCAACACCGACAACACCATGTCCTTCGATGCTTCTTTGTCCTTTGCTTTGATGGTTTCGATAGGCGCAATATCGAGCCCGAACTGCTTGGGTTCGATCTTGAACTCCGTGACAAAGCCGTGTTTGAGTTCCGCCACCAGCGTGGGGCCGGAAAGCGTTATCTCATCCAGCCCGTCTTCGCCATGCACCACCATCACATGCTTTGAGCCGAGTTCCTTGAGCACCCGCGCCTGTATGCCGACCAGATCGCTATGAAACACGCCCATCACCTGATTCGGCGCACCTGCAGGATTCGTCAACGGCCCAAGGATATTGAGGATCGTGCGCATGCCTAATTCTTTCCTGATCGGCGCGGCGTACTTCATCGCCGGATGATGAATCGGCGCGAACATAAACCCCAATCCAACCTGTTTGATCGACTCCGCGACCTGCGCGGGTGAGAGATTCACATTCACGCCCAGCACTTCCAGCACGTCGGCGCTACCGGATTGTGAAGAAACCGATCGTCCACCATGCTTGGCGACTTTCGCACCCGCGGCTGCTGCGACAAACGCGGCTGCGGTGGAAATATTGAAGGTGTGCGCCTTGTCGCCACCGGTGCCGCACGTATCCACAAGATTCGGTAAATCGCCAACATCAACCTTGGTAGCAAATTCGCGCATCACTTTCGCTGCCGCCGCGATTTCCGATACCGTTTCGGATTTCACATGCAGGCCCATGAGAATGGCCGACAACTGCACCGGCGACACTTTTCCTTCCATCACCTGCCGGAACAAATCGACCATTTCGTCGAAGAAGATCTCGCGTTTATCCGAGAGACGGCTGATGGCTTCCTGTGCTGTAAACATGTTTACACCTTCATGCTTAGAAAATTTTTCAATAACGCATGACCATGTTCGGTCATGATCGATTCCGGATGAAACTGCACGCCTTCCACGGCGAGCGTCTTGTGTCGAACGCCCATGATCTCGCCGTCGTCTGTCCAGGCAGTCACCTCAAGGCAATCGGGACAGGTTTCACGCTCAATGACGAGTGAGTGATAGCGGGTAACTCGATACGGCGACGGCAAATTTGCGAACACACCAGCGCTCGTATGCGTCATCTGCGAAGTTTTGCCGTGCATCAGTGTTTTCGCATGCACCACTCTGCCGCCGAACGCCTGCCCAATGCTTTGGTGGCCCAAACACACACCGAGAATCGGGATTTTTCCTGCGAATTTTTCAACGGTCGGCACGGAAATCCCCGCCTCCATCGGTGAACATGGACCGGGCGAAATCACGATGCGCGCCGGTGCGAGTTTTTCAATATCGGCCAGCGAAATTTCATCGTTTCGCTTGACGACAACCTCTTCGCCAAGTTCACCGAAGTACTGGACCAGATTAAAGGTGAAGCTATCGTAGTTATCGATCATGAGTAACATTTTGCGCTCCTCATGACGCGTTAGTGTCGATACCGAGCGACACCATTTCAGCGGCGCGCAACAAGGCCCGTGCCTTGTTCTCGGTTTCCTGCCATTCCAGTTCGGGCACAGAATCTGCGACGATTCCTGCTGCCGCCTGCACGTAGAGCGTACCGTCTTTGACCACGCCGGTGCGAATCGCAATCGCCAGATCCATATTGCCATTGAAGCCAAGATAACCTGCCGCTCCCGCATAAACGCCGCGTTTGCTGGGCTCAAGTTCGTCAATGATTTCCATCGCCCGTACTTTCGGCGTACCCGCAACGGTGCCCGCAGGAAATGTCGCTCGCAGCAAATCAATAGGCCCCACATCCTCACGAATTTCACCGTCAACATTCGAGACCAGATGCATCACATGCGAGTAGCGTTCAACCACCATTTGCTCCGTCACTTTCACGCTACCGGTTTTTGCGATGCGGCCAATATCGTTGCGGCCCAAATCGATCAGCATCAAATGCTCCGCCAGTTCTTTAGGGTCACTCTTCAATTCAGCTTCAAGCGCCAGATCGCGTTCAGGTGTGTCGCCGCGCTTTCGGGTACCCGCAATCGGCCGAACCGTCACTTTGCTGCCTTCCTGCCGCACCAGAATTTCCGGCGACGCCCCGACGATATGAAAATCACCCATGTCGAAATAGAACATGTACGGCGATGGATTGATGGACCGCAGCGCCCGATAAAGATTGATCGGCGGCGCATCGAACGGCTGCGAAATGCGCTGAGAAATCTGCACCTGCATAATGTCGCCGTCGACGATGTACTGCTTGCATTTCGCCACCGCCTTCAGAAATGCATCTTTGCCAATTTCGGATTTGGGCTCGCTCGCTACCGCACCCGGCACGTACACAGGAAGTGGCGCGTGCTGCCGCAATCCCAGACGCAGCTCAGTTAAACGGCGTTGCGCATTGATGAACGCATTCGGCTTCATTGGATCGGCGTAAACAATCAAATGCAGCTTGCCGGAGAGGTTATCCACGACCGCTAATTCGTCCGACAACATCAATAAAATATCGGGTGTGCCGAGCACATCTTTTTTCAGCGCGTGCTCATCCAGTTCCAACTTGTGTTCAATGTAGCGCACGGTGTCGTAGCCAAAATATCCCGCCAGCCCGCCCGCAAATCGAAGCGCACCTTCAATTGGCGCGGCGTTAAAACGCTTGCGGTATTTTTCGACAAACGCCAACGGGTCTTTGACGAAAACATGCTCCAGCGTTTCGGTCTGGCCACCCACTTTCGCGCGCACGATGGCGCATTCTTTGCCTTTTACGCGCAGCCATTCGTGCGCGGGCAAGCCGATGATCGAGTAGCGGCCAAAGCGTTCGCCGCCAATGACGGATTCGAGCAGGTAGGAAAACGGTTTGTTGGCCAGCTTGAGATAAATTGACAGCGGCGTATCGAGGTCCGCGAAGGTCTCAAGTGTGACGGGGATTCGGTTGTAGCCCTGCGCGGCGAGTGCCGCGAATTGATTTTCGTTCATGATTTTTCAGCAAAGAGTTGAAGTGGACGTTGCAAAACAGCGGCGGCTAAATACTTAGCGCCAGTTATGCCATCGCCACGTC
>JANOQY010000272.1:0-14461 GCA_031414995.1 Betaproteobacteria bacterium | reverse complement strand
TTGCTGGCGCCGCACGCCAGCAGCAGTTCCTCACCCGCCAGACATCCGGTGCGCGCACTGGTGCTGGTGCCTACGCGTGAACTCGCCGCACAGGTGGAAGAGTCGGTCCGCACCTACAGCAAATATCTGCCTCTGCGGGCGGCGGTGGTTTACGGCGGCATCGATATCAAGCCGCAGATCAAGGCGCTGCATACCGGTGTTGAGATCGTCGTGGCAACACCGGGTCGCCTGCTTGACCATCTTCAGCAGAAGAGCATCAATCTTTCGCAGGTCGGCATTCTGGTGCTCGACGAAGCTGATCGGATGCTCGACATGGGCTTTATGCCTGATATCGAGCGCATCCTCGCGGTACTGCCGCCGGTTCGCCAGAATTTGTTGTTCTCAGCCACGTTCTCCAATGAGATCAAGCGCCTCGCCGAACAATTCATGCGCAGCCCGACCATGATCGAAGTCGCGCGCCGCAATGCACCAGCGGAATTGGTGACGCATCAGGTTTATGAAGTCGCGGGCGCAAAAAAAGCTGCGCTGCTGGCACATCTGATTCGTTCACGCGAAATGAAACAAGTGTTGATCTTCACACGCATGAAACGCGATGCTGATCGCGTCGCGCGCCAGTTGCAAAAAGACGGGCTGCCCGCGCTGGCAATTCACAGCGATCGTAGTCAGGCTGAGCGCACACAGGCGCTGGACGAATTCAAACAAGGCAAGTCGGCGATTCTGGTGGCGACCGACATTGCCGCGCGCGGTCTCGATATCGATTCGCTGCCGTTCGTGATCAATTACGAGTTGCCACATACGCCCGAAGATTACGTACATCGCATTGGCCGCACCGGTCGGGCGGGTACACCCGGCGAGGCGATTTCGCTGGTCAGCCCGGAAGAAATGGAATATTTGTCCCGCGTCGAGAAATTGCTTAAGCGTGAAATTCCACGCTTGGCCACGCCGTCGCTTGAATCGGCCGGTCGTGAACGTGAAGGTTCGCGTGAGCGCAGTAGTGAGCGGGGTAGTGAACGCAGCAATGAGCGTGGCGGTGGTGGTCGTGAACGAGAGTCAGCGCGTGAAGGCGGCGCACGGCGTCCGCCGCGTGAAGAACGCGATTCCAATCGTCCCGCGCCGCGCCAGCATCACGCAAATGCGTCCGGATCATCATCGCCTCAACGTGCCCCGGTCGATAATCTTCCACATTTCGATTTCAGCAAGCCCTATGAGCCGACCGTTGCCGAAAGCGCGGTTGCTGCTACGCCCGAGCCCGCTGCTGGACATCGCCGCCAGGCCAAACGACCGACAGGGGCGCTGTTGGGCGGCAAACGGCAGGAAAAGCCGGAAGAATAATTTGTTGCCATGCGGCACAAAATAAAACGGTAACATTCGCCAAACCGAACACGCGAAGAGGTGACCCAATGAAAAACCGTCCGCTCATCCAAACCTGTTTATTTGCCGCGCTGGCGGCAATCCTGCAGGTGCATTCCGCAGGAGCGCAAACACCGTCAACCCCTGCACCCGCACCTGCACCGGCGCCCGCACCCGCACCCGCCGCGCCCGCGTTAGTGCCCAACGAGGGCGTGATCAAGCTAGGGAAAACACTGAAACAAACGCGTGGCCGTGTCACCGATGTGGATAAAGGCGATAACGGTTGCTATATCACCTTGCGCGACGACAAAAAAAATGAGCTTATCGAAGTCGGCAGCTTCGCCATTTGTACACAAAAACCGCCAATCAAAGGAAAGCTCGTCGAGCTGACGTTCAGCATGGAATCCATACAGGCTGGCGATTGCTACGGCGACCCCAAATGCAAGCGAACTGAAGAGGTGCCGTTGGTCACTTCGGTGAAGATTGTCGAATAGACTTTTATCGAAATAGTTAAAACACCAGTATTTACGGGCTTCTTAGGCGATTTATGGCTGGAACGCCTCACCAGTGCTAGAGTTTATGATTTCCGTGTGTGTTCATAAACTCGCATAACAGCCGATGAAAATGATGCGTGCCTTGTTCCCGCGTCGGAGAGTAGCGGCCATTGACGTAGAACCTTGAGCGTGTGCCGCGTTGCACCGCCTCCACAATTGCTTCGTCCTCCATTTCCACGCGGTGCAAATCAGCACCTGCTCCTTGATCCAGCTTGGAGGCATCCCAGACATAGCTCCGGAATGCCACCCGCGTGCGGTTGAAGGCAATGGGCTGTACGAGGTTAATCGATAGCCCCCAAGGATAAAAATTAAGCATCAAGTTGGGGAATATCCACCAATAATAAGCGGCCACGCGTTGTCCGTGATCGATTGAATCCGGCGGCGGCTCAAATGCCTGTTCACCATCTCTTGCCAAAGCCAGTTGCAGATTTGAATATCGAAACAACTCACTGGTGTAGTTGCCGATGTCCACAATTTGGTTCAAGCCAGCATGCACATGCGGAATATGAAAACCTTCGAGGTAGTTCTCCACGTATAACGCCCAGTGTGCATCGATAAGGTAATCGCGATTGCGCGATGGGTCGAGTACCGCATCGGCCACTGGCAGCCATGCGGTGCGCGTCTGCATATCTGCCAAAAATATCGCCAGCGGCGCAACCGGATCGATGGCTGCAAAGCCGTGATTGGCCCACGTTTCAAAGGGAATATTGGGCAAATGATCTGACTGCGAAGGAAAATGTTTTGCGGTAGAAAATTCAGGCATGAAGGTCATGTGACCAGCCAAATCGAATCGTCTGGCGTGATAACCGCAGCGAATCTGATCAGTCACGCATGCCTCTTTCACCAACAGATTACCGCGATGCGTGCACACGTTGGAGAGGCAGCGCAATTGCTGATGCTTGTCGCGCGACAGCAGCAGCGGCTCATCCAGCAATTCGGGTAGCAATTCACGCGGAGAAAGCGAGCCGGGTACTGAAACATCGGCAAGATCGCCCAGCCATTGCCAGGAGCGCGCAAACACACGCTCGCGTGCGAGGACGTAAGTGGATTCGTCGTGATAAAAATCGCTATCCAGTGTGGATGCGGTGGTGATGTCGGGGTCGACAGCGTAGGATTTTTCCATGAGCAATGATCGGTCAGTTCTGCAACAATGGTCAAATGCCATTTACTGACGTGCCGACATGAGTGACTCCCTGAAGAAACAATTCACCACACACGAAGTGGTCAATCAGGTGCCGCCATTGGCGCCTTATGACGTCTACTCGACCGACATGGCATTGCAAGAAGCGGTGAAGCGCGAAGGCGGCGCGTGGGCCGGGAAAGAACTCCACGCGCTCGGCTTGGTGGCTGGTGACGAACTGATGGCCGCAGGTTTTCTGGCGAACGAAAACAAACCGGTATTTAAGCCGTTTGACCGATTTGGCCATCGTATCGACCAAGTCCATTTCCATCCCGCCTATCACCGCCTCATGACGCTCGGCCTGCAGCACGGCGTAGCGAATTTTTCGTGGCGGCACGCCGATCAAGCAGGGGCGCATGTTGCGCGCGCGGCGCTGATGTATCTCTACACACAAGCCGATCAAGGCACGTGTTGTCCATTGACGATGACCCACGCGGCTGTTCCGGTGCTGCGGCAATCGCCATCGCTGGCTTTGAGCTGGCTGCCACGGATATTGGCGACTCAATACGATCCCCGCCATGTCCCTGCGTGGGAAAAAAACGGCAACACGATCGGCATGGGCATGACCGAGAAGCAGGGCGGCTCCGATGTGCGCGCCAATACCACGCGTGCCTATCCGGTCGGTGCCAGCGGGCCAGATCAACTCTACGAATTGGTCGGGCATAAGTGGTTCATGTCCGCGCCGATGTGCGATGCATTTTTGGTGTTGGCGCAAGCCGAGCGTGGAATATCTTGTTTTTTGTTGCCGCGCTTCGCCCCTGATGGTGAGCTTAACGCGGTCCGGATTCAACGACTCAAAGACAAGCTCGGCGATTGGAGCAATGCGAGTGCCGAGGTCGAATTTCACGGCGCGTTGGCATGGATGATCGGTGAGGAGGGCCGTGGCATCGCGACCATCATTGAGATGGTCGCATTGACGCGTGAGGATTGCATGATCGGCTCGGCCGGCATCATGCGTCAGGCGTTGGTGCAGGCGATCCATCATTGCCGCCATCGCAGCGCGTTTGGCAAACGACTGGCAGCGCAACCGCTGATGCAAATGGTCTTGGCCGATCTGGCGCTTGAAACGGAAGCGTCGATGGCGTTTTCTCTGCGTGTCGCACGTGCCATTGACGCCTCTGCCCGTGACCCTGAGGCGGCCGCGTTTGCGCGTATCGCCACTGCCATCGGCAAATACTGGATATGCAAACGCTGTCCGGCATTCGTCAACGAGGCACAGGAATGTTTGGGTGGTGCCGGCTACGTCGAAGAATCGATGTTGCCGCGGCTTTATCGGCAGGCACCGTTGAATTCGATTTGGGAGGGCAGTGGCAACATCCAGTGTCTCGATGTCCTGCGCGCGTTAACGCGCGAACCCGCGACGCGCGAGGCCGTGTTTGCCGAGTTGGCGAAAGTGAAGGGCGCGCACGTTTTGCTCGATGCAGAAATTGCGGTGCTGACGACGCAACTTGTCGATACGGCTGATCTGGAAAGACGCTCACGCCGTCTGGTTGAACGACTGGCGCTTGTATTGCAGGCGGCAACACTGATTGGTGCGGGCAACGACCTTGTTGCGGATAGTTTTTGTCGGGCACGACTGGGGAATCTGGGCGGCAGAACCTACGGCAGTTTGCCTGCCGGTATGCCTGCGGCTAGATTAATAGAGCGTGCGTTTTAACTCGGGTGCGCGATGATAGCGGGTGCACGTCTGGCTTGTGAAACTGACCATCAAAAATGAAAAATCTAGCATTGGCGGGCATCAGCAGACACTTTTAGCCTGAACGCCCCGCCATTACTAGAGTTTGGTCATTGCTAACGACGCTGGTTGCCGTCAGCTTCCCGTCTGGCTTTTGCGTTTTGGTCATCACGTTCGAGCTGTTCAAGATAGCGCTTCTGACGGTCAACGTCCGCTCTCGCGCGGCGAAGATTAGCGTCTTCTTCCATGCGTTGTCTGCGCTCTTCCATTTGCTGTTGCCAGACTTGAGCGCCCATTTGCCGGCGATCCTCGTATTCGCTGCTGGTGTTGCCAAACCTCGACGAGTAGTTTGTAGGCTGCTGCTGGATCAATCGTTCGTCGGCTACGTACTGCTTCTTCTGGCTCTCAGCCGAGCGAATTTCGTTGCTCTCCTGCCGCTGTTTATCGTCTGCCTCGCGCTGCGCGCGGAGTTCATCCAGCAGTCTTTGTTTTTCTGCCACCCGCTTTGCTTCTAGTTCCTGCACGCGCCGTTCTTCCTGTTGCTCGGCGGCAATGCGTTGGCGCTCGAGGCGCTCGCGGGTTTGCACACGATCGTATTGCCAGAAGAGACCACCGAAAATGATGAGGACTGCAAACAGGATCATCCAGGTAGTCGGCGCCGACATTATCCCGGCAGCGCCGCCTTTTGCAGACCCCGACTTTAGCTGCACAACAGCATCATATGCATCGCGCTTTGCGGGTGATAACAACGTTTCAGCTGCGGTTCGCAGTTCGGCCAAACGGGATTCGCGTTCAATAGCTGATAGCGATGTATCGGAGGTAATCTGCTCTTTTGCGGCTTCTGCAGCGCGGCGTATTGAAGCGTCGGTTGAGCTTTGGGCGATACCGAGGGTTTGATAGTAATTACGGGGCATATTGGGCGTGAAATACGAATGAGAATGACAAAATTATAAATGCATTTAGTGGCCCAGCCAGTTGCCGTCCGTCGGTCAGACAAGCGCATTCTTACCGTTTGACGACGGGCAAAAAAGCTTGGTCGCGACGTACATCGCTATTATTTGCCGATCAGCTTTTGGGCCCTTTTTGGGCGTCATAGCGGGCCTTGTTTTCGGCGTTGGGCGGATACAGCCCCGGCAGCGCAGCACCATTTTCGACTTCCTGCATGATCCAGCTTTCCAGACGCTCCTGCTCAGGCGCGCCAGCAACGATTTCATCCAGAAACGCTGCGGGAATCAGCACCGCGCCATCGGCATCGGCAACGACCACGTCGTCTGGAAATACGGCCACGCCGCCGCAGCCGATGGGTTCCTGCCAATTCACAAACGTAAGTCCTGCCACAGAGGGAGGCGCAGCTGCACCCTGGCACCAAACTGGTAGATTGGTGCCGAGCACACCGGCGACGTCGCGCACCACACCATCGGTGATGAGCGCGGTGACGCCGCGCTTTTGCATGCGTGCGCAGAGGATGTCGCCAAAGATACCGGCGTCGGTGCAGCCCATCGCATCCACCACGGTGATGCAACCCGGCGGCATCGCCTCAATTGCGGCGCGTGTTGATATTGGCTTGGACCAGGATTCCGGTGTTGCGAGGTCTTCGCGCGCAGGCACGAAACGCAGCGTAAATGCACGGCCCACTAAACGCGGCTGATCAGGCCGCAGCGGTCGCGTGCCGCGCATCCACACGTTACGTAAACCTTTTTTGAGCAGCAATGTGGTCAGCGTCGCCGTCGTTACTTTTGAAAGTGTGTCGATTACTTGTGCGTCCAGAGCCATGTATTAGCTTTCGGGAAATGGTGGAGAGGTGAAAACAACTAGCGCCCAACGGCAAACAACACCGCGTTGTTGATCGAATACACGGTGCCATCCGGCCCGATGGCGGTCGGCGTATAGGATTGGGCGGTGCCGTTGTTGAGGCGGATGCGCTCAGTGAGCTGGTTAACCGATAGATCCCAGCGATAAAGATAGCCATCTTCGCTATTGACCAATACCGAACGCGTGAGGGGATCAACTGCTGCCGTGTTGATGCACCATTCCTTCACGCCGCCTTGATAGGCGGGGTCGGGCGTGGGGCCGAGTAATGTATGAACTTCTTTCATCACGGGTACACCAGTAACGGCGTCGGCTTGGGTCTGGTTCGGGTCCAGAATGGCGATGTGATTTCTACCGTCGCCGGTACCGGCACCGCCATAGTTGTTGTATTTGGTCATGAGTAAATAGCTTGAGGTGCCGGTGTAGCCGGGCACCATCGCACGCGGCACGACCGAGGGCGTGTTGTCCCAGCCGAACGCACCAGGTGTTTTGATCTGTGTGAGTGTTGCGTCGAAATGCAGCATCCAGCCGGTGAAATTGTGCGAAGGCGGGCTCGCTTCGAGAACACCAAAATACACATCGCCATCCGGGCCGACCATGGGCGAGGATGTGCCGTTGTCGTTGACCCACGCAGGCGTTTGCTTGTTCGGGTCGGTCAGGCGGATTTTGCCGCGTGTGGCAAGTGTGGTGGTATCGAGTGCCAGCAAATATCCGTTAGCCAACCCGGCGTTTGAACTGGTGTTGACCGCGACATAAAGCGTGCGTCCGTCGAGGGAAACTGCCGGTGCACTATTGGTGGCGACTTTCAAAATTGTGGCATCTTGCGCCGCCGCCGTTGCCGCCACCCAGCTTCCACGTCCATCAGCAGCGACCCGTGCGATGCCGCTGATCAGATTCGCCGGGTTGGTTGCATTGGCGATAAAGCCGAAAAAAACGTTGCCAGCCGCATCTATCGTGAGTGGCGTGTTGATGATCACGTTCTGGTCGTAAACAGTTTTCGCAGCGCTGTAAGCATCGGCTCCATAAAATACCAATGTTTGCAACGTGCCGCTTGCATTGTCCGCATCGTCCCGAAAGAAAAGTTTTCCGCCCGCACCCGGCGCATAGACGCGATTTGCGGTGGTGAGTGCGAGGTTGTAGCTTGGCGTCCAGCTTTGTTGCGTCGGCAAGATGTAATCGGTCGTCGCCGTCCACAGCGCTGCGCCGGTTAAACCGTTACGCGCTTCGATGCGGAATCCTCCGGTCGCACCTGTTTTGACAGGCATCACCACCGTGTTCCTTGACGTAATCACGGGTGAGCCGTAGTGAATCAATAACGACGTACCAGAATACTGCGGTGCCAAATCAACTGGCATTTGCCAGATCAGGCGGGTGAGCGGCTGCGTGGCGACCGCGCCAACGGCCGAGTGCTGCGCATCGCGTCCGAAGCCCCACCACGCCGGGCCGCTGATCGGTGGGGGCACTGTGACGATCAACGCGGAATCACTACCTCCACCGTCGCCGCCACCGCAACTGGCTAGCGCAATAACGCATAAGGTCGCGATGCCGACATGCCAACGCAAACGCGATGCAATTGAGAGAGTTGAACGACGCAGGGAGAGTGATTGTGTTTGCATTCCCCAATTGTACGAAATTGGACGGTAGCGTGTCGCGGGTGAACGAATTCTGGCGGCGCTTACTTGGCCTCCATCCGGTTCCCTGTCGCGCTGCACAATGAAATCAGGTCGCTTCGTGCAGTAGTTGCCAAAAAAGGCGGCTACACTAGCTCCCTAGCAACATTCGATAAAAAACCGCAAAAAATAATTCAAGCGGCTGCCGCACTCGGGGAGCAATACATGAAATCGCTATTTATCAGGCGCGAGCATATCCAATTGCCGTTCGCGCTAGTTATCGTTGGTATTGCACTTGCGCTCTGGCTGCTTTTGCGCATCACGTTATGGGTTCAGGTGGGGCCGTCGCAAATGGTGGCGTCGCAATCGGTGAGTGCTTTTTTGCGTGGTCAATGGTTTGACCTGGCGACTCTGGCGTATTTGTTGGTGCCAATCTTGTTGTTTGCAGCGCTGCTGCCAAACGCGCTACTGAAACGCCCGGTGTTGTCGCAGCTCAGGTGGGCAATGCTCGCCGTCATGGTCGGCGCGTTGCTATTTGGTGTCGTTGCGGAGTTGGTTTTTTGGGATGAATTCACCACCCGGTTTAACTTCATTGCTGTCGATTATCTGATATACACCAATGAGGTCATCGGCAACATCAAACAGTCTTATCCGGTTGGTTTGATCATTTCTGCCATTGCGCTTACCGCAGGAACGATTGCATGGCTGATCTCGCGTCGCATCAGATTTTCGTCTGTACCCATCAGCTGGACGCAACGTTTGCTCATGATCGGCGCGGCAGTGATATTGCCGGTCATGAGCTATAACGTGGCGAATGTGGATCAGATGTCTGGCGAGGGCAACGAGCACGCATTGGAGCTCTCCGGCAACGGGTTGTTTTCGCTCAGTGCGGCAATGCGCCGCAATGAGCTTGACTACGATAAATTCTACAAAACGATTCCGCAGACAGAAGCCAACGCGATTCTCAGTCGGCTCGGCATGGCACGCTTGCCGCTGTCGAAAACGGGAGAGGTGTTCGCGGGCGTTCAACCGCCACTTGTTGGCAAATCACCAGCGCTTGGGCCTTTTACGAGAAGCCCGCGAAACGTGGTGATGATTACGATGGAAAGTATGTCGGCGGACTTTGTTGGTGCGTATGGCGGAAAGAAGGGATTGACGCCGAATCTGGATCGGTTCGCAGCCGAAGGTCTCAAATTCGAGGAAGTGTTCGCCACCGGCACACGCACGGTGCGCGGGCTAGAAGCGCTGTCGCTGGGTACCCCGCCAATACCGGGACAGGCGATCGTGCGTCGCCCGGAAAATCAGAATTTGGCGACCGTGGGTGAGCTGCTAGAGCATCAGGGTTATCAGCCGTATTTCATCTACGGCGGCTATGGTTACTTTGACAACATGAATGCCTACTTTGCGGGCAACGACTATAAAGTCGTCGACCGCACTGATTTCCCGAAGGAGTCGATTCCGTTTGCAAATGTATGGGGTGTCGCCGACGAAGCGCTGTTCTCCAACTCGTTACGCATTCTCGACGAGTCTGCTGCGATAAAGAAACCGTTCTTTGCGCAGATCATGACGACCTCCAACCATCGCCCCTTCACCTATCCTGATGGGCGCATCGATATTGCCTCGCCTGGCGGACGCGATGGTGCTGTCAAGTACACCGACTTTGCCATCGGCCAGTTTATCGAATCAGCGCGCAGCAAATCCTGGTTCAAAGACACGTTATTCGTTATCGTTGCCGATCATTGTGCCTCTGCAGCAGGCAAGACCAAATTGCCGGTCGCCAATTATCGGATTCCGTTGATTTTTTATGCGCCAGATATGCTGGCACCGGGCAGCTATCCAACCATGATCAGCCAGATCGATATTCCGCCAACACTGATCAATTTGCTGGGTGCCAAGGGGCAGGACCATTTCTTTGGCGCGTCGGTGTTTGAAAATAACGCCAAGCCAGCGCGTGCGTTTGTCAGCAATTATCAGGAGCTTGGTTATTACAAGGACAATGTCCTGACCGTGCTCTCGCCCAAGCAAAAAGTGGCCACCTTCAATGTTGACCCCGTGACACTTGTGGCGTCCGCTGCGCCATTGAATGAAGCACTCATGAAAGAGGCGATTGCGTATTATCAGACCGGGTCACGTGCGTTCAAGCAGAATGCGCTGAAGAGCCCGGATTATGTTGGCGCTAAACGTTAAGCGCCGGTCGATGGGGCAGAATTAGACATTCAACAATCGCAAACCGAGGAGAAGAGAATGAAACGCAGAGATTTTTTGTCCGCAACCGGTGCTGGTGCTGTCGTCGCGTCACTTCCCAAGCACGCCTTTGCGCAGGCCTACCCAAACAAGCCAATCAAGTTTGTCGTCGGCTTTGCGCCCGGCGGGGCGACCGATGTGGTCGGGCGACTGATGGCCAAGAAGATTGGCGATGCGCTCGGCCAGCCGATCATTATTGAGAATCGTGCGGGCGGCAGCAGCAATATCGGCGCGGAAGCGGTGGTCAGGGCTGCGCCGGATGGCTATACATTTTATGTTGCCGCGATTACCAGCGCGATCAACGTTTCCCTCTTTCCAAAATTACCATTCGACTTCGCCAAGGATTTTGAGCCGGTCGCGTTGTTTGCCAGCGTGCCCAATATCCTCGTTGTGCACCCTTCGGTACAAGCCAAAACGCTCAAAGAGTTGATCGAACTCGCGCGTGCACAACCGGGCAAGCTCTCGTACGCATCCAGTGGTTCAGGGACATCCATTCACCTCTGCGGTGAATTGTTCAAAATGCTCGCCAAAGTTGATCTGGTACACATCCCGTACAAAGGCAGCGCGCCGGCGATGGTCGATATGGTCGGCGGACAAGTGCAAGTGATGTTCGACAACATGCCATCCGCGCTACCGCATGTGAAGGCGGGTAAGCTGCGCGCGCTGGCAGTAACGAGCGCGCAACGCTCGCTCTCAGCGCCGGATGTACCGACAATGGGCGAAGCCGGCTTGGCCGGATTTGACGTGCAATCGTGGTTCGGCTTGGTCGCACCGAAGGGCACGCCGAAGGAAATCATTGCCAGACTCAATACCGAATCCGTTAAAGCGCTCGGCACTGCCGACATCAAGGAACGCTTTATGGATCTGGGTGCGGTGCCGGGGCCGATGTCGTCAGAGGCATTCGGTGACTTCATTCGCAGCGAAATTACGCGCTGGAGCGAAGTGGTAAAAGCATCGGGCGCGAAGGTTGAGTGACGCGGGTGATGCAAATATGAGCGCGCCTGAAAACGGCGCGTTCATTGCAGACACGGTCAACTGGTTAGAGCGCGCCGTCATTGGGCTGAATCTCTGCCCGTTCGCCAAAGCGGTGCACGTGAAAGGGCAAATTCGATATGTGGTGTGTCATGGCGACACATCAGAAGCCTTACTCACAGAGCTGATTCGCGAATTGCATTTTCTGGCTGATGCGGACCCGGCCAGCACCGACACCACCTTGCTGATCCACCCAAATGTGTTCACCGATTTTCTTGACTACAATGATTTTCTGGACGTCGCCGATGCGGCTATCGCCGAACTTAAACTAGAAGGCGTGATCCAGATCGCCAGCTTTCATCCGCAGTATCAATTTGCCGATACCGAACCCGACGACATTACCAACTTCACCAATCGCTCGCCGTACCCGACGCTGCATCTGCTGCGCGAGGAAAGTGTGACGCGCGCGGCGGCGGCGTTCCCGGATGCGGGGGATATTTTTGAGAAGAATATTGAGACGATGGAACGGCTTGGGAGGGTGGGGTGGGAGAGATTGCGTGACGATGGATGATTCCTGCAGAAAATGGTGAAACACTAGCATTGGCGGGGTGTTTCAGGCATTTTCCGCCCGGGAGGCTCGCAGAATGGCGCTCTGCACCGTGGCCGCGCTGCGCGTGAACAAACAAAATGCCTTCTCGCCCCCGCGGTGCGTTACAGCCAGCCACGCCATCGGCGTGACTTATCGACGACATCGCCCATGACCAATTGAGTTGTGTGTTCCACCGCACAGACCGGCACTGATTTGACGCGCAGCCTGCATTGTCAAATCAACGTAAATTGATCTATATCAAATCACTGTGCCCGCAGGCCACCAAAATAGCTCTGTCGTCGCACACAACAAAAGCACACCGGAAACTCACCAGGTGTGCCTCTCGGAGTAACAAGATGGAAGCTCTGCCCGAAATCGCGTCTGTCGAGAGTCGGTCTCGCGAAAAGCGCGTTTTTTTATTTTTGACCGTAGTGCTCGCACCGATGATCGCGGTCGCCATCGTTGGTTCATATGGTCTTCTTATCTGGCTATATCAGATGTTTGCCGGACCGCCGAAAGGCTGACTGTCATGCGTGATCAACCCCACACTAATCTGTCCCGCCGCGCCTTCCTGCTGCGCAGCGAGATGTCCCAGCCGCGGGTAGCGATAGCGCATCAGTGCTTCGCGTCACGCGGCATCTATTGCGAAAGCTGTCGCGATGCCTGCGAAGCCGGCGCGCTTCGGTTCGTGCCACAGCTTGGTTCCGTGCCCAAGCTCATCGTTGAGCCGGATCTTTGCACGCAGTGCGGCGAATGCGTCCCAGTTTGCCCGCAGGACGCCATTCGCGTTAAGCCGCTGGCGGCAGCGGTGGTCCAGCATGGCTGAACTACACATCGCCAGTTGCGTCGCACGCGTGCGGCCAGAAGCGCTGGCGTCCGCAATTGCCGCTATCGAATCGACAATTGGCTGCGACATCAGTGCGCGCGACCCCATCGGCAAAGTCGTGATCGTCATCGAAGGCGCGAGTACCGGCGCGCTGCTCGATCAAATGGACGAGATCAGAAAAATACCTGGCGTGCTGAACGTGGAGATGGTCTACCAGCACGCCGAAGAAGAATCCGTCATGAAGGAGTTGTTGCCATGAGTACCAGTAAATTGACCCGCCGCGAATTCATTCGCAACACCGCCGCTTCAGTTGCCGCCTCCGCCGCCGGCATCCAGTTGCCCGCTGGTGCTGCCAATATCAATACCGAAGCGTCATCGACGGAATTGAAATGGAGCAAAGCTGCTTGCCGCTTCTGCGGAACCGGATGTGGCGTGACGGTGGCAGTCAAAAACAACCGTGTCGTGGCCACCCACGGCGATCCGGCTTCTGAAGTCAATCGCGGACTCAACTGCGTGAAAGGCTACTTCCTTTCCAAGATCATGTACGGCAGCGACAGGCTCACCCAGCCTCTACTGCGGATGACCAACGGCAAATACGACAAGAACGGCACCTTCACACCCATCAGTTGGGACAAGGCCTTCGACATCATGGCCGAAAAATGGAAGGCGTCGCTCAAGAAAAAAGGCCCGACGTCGGTAGGCATGTTCGGCTCTGGTCAATGGACCATTTGGGAAGGCTACGCGGCTAACAAACTTTTCAAGGCAGGTTTTCGTTCCAACAATATCGACCCCAACGCGCGCCACTGCATGGCCTCTGCTGTCGGCGGCTTTATGCGCACCTTCGGCATGGATGAGCCGATGGGCTGCTACGACGATATCGAAGTCGCCGACGCGTTTGTGCTGTGGGGCTCAAACATGGCGGAAATGCATCCTATCCTGTGGACGCGGGTGACGGACCGCAAGCTTTCCAACCCGGCCGTGAAAGTGGCGGTGCTCTCAGTTTTCGAGCACCGTAGTTTCGATCTCGCCGACATCCCCGTGATCTTCAAACCGCAGACCGATCTGGCGATGCTGAACTACATCGCCAACTACATTATCCAGACCGGCAAGGTGAACAAGGATTTCGTTGCCAAGCATTGCACGTTCAAGCGCGGCACTGAAGATATTGGCTACGGGCTACGCCCTGAGCATCCACTGGAGAAAAAGGCCAAAAATGCGGCCAAGGCCAACGACATGTCACCCATGACGTTCGAGGAGTTCCGCGATTACGTGAAAACTTACACGGCAGAGTCTGTTTCCAAGTTGTCTGGTGTTCCGGTGGACAAACTAAAGGCACTCGCGGAGCTGTACGCCGATCCGAAGATCAAGGTGGTTTCGTTCTGGACGATGGGCTTCAACCAGCATACCCGCGGCGTATGGGCCAACAACCTCGTTTACAACATTCACCTCTTGACCGGAAAAATCTCCACGCCGGGCAACTCGCCCTTCTCGCTCACCGGCCAGCCTTCGGCGTGCGGCACGGCTCGCGAGGTGGGCACGTTCTCGCATCGACTGCCCGCCGACATGGTGGTCACCAACCCGAAGCACCGCGCGAGAACCGAGGAGATCTGGAAGCTCCCGCCCGGCACCATCGCCGACAAGCCCGGCTTCCA
>JANOQY010000271.1:0-1834 GCA_031414995.1 Betaproteobacteria bacterium | reverse complement strand
GACGCCGTTGCAAATCGACCTGACAAATTACCAATTGATGAAATCAGTCGCGGATTGGTTGGTGGCATGAGCGTGGCCGCGTCAAAATTTACCGGCTCGGGGATGACGTCGGACCGCACGCGTGCGCGCATGATCGAGGCGTTGCGCGCAAAAGGCGTGAAGGTCGAACGGGTGTTGAACGTGATGGCTGAAGTGCCGCGCCATGTATTCGTTGAAGAAGCCTTGCAGGAGCGCGCCTACGAGGCAGATAAGGCGTTGCCGATTGGCTTTGGTCAAACAATTTCCACCCCTGAAATCGTCGCGATTATGACGGCGTTACTCTGCGAAAGCGCAATTGGTATTCCAAAAAAGGTATTGGAAATTGGTACTGGATGTGGCTACCAAACGGCAGTGCTCGCGAAATTAAGTAAGGAGGTGTACACCGTTGAGCGCATTGCGCCGTTGATGGACAAGGCGCGCCGCACGCTGCGCGATTTGCGATATTTCAATATTATTTTCAAGCACGCCGACGGACACTTTGGCTATGCCGACGGCGGGCCGTACGATGGCATCATCATGACGGCAGCAGCGACATATGTGCCAGACGAATTAAAGCAGCAGTTGGTCGTCGGTGGCCGGTTGGTATTGCCGGTTGGGAAGGAATCCGAGTCACAAAAGCTCACCGTGATTGATCGCACGGTGGATGGCTTCACTGAAAAAGTCGTGCATGATGTGCGGTTCGTGCCGTTGGTGCCGGGCATTTTGTAAATAGAAAGTTGGATGCAAGTTCATGAATCAGTCGATACGTTATATTTTGGTGATGCTTGTCATCGCAACACTGGCAGCGTGTGCTGCCAAGCGGCCCGCGCCGGTATCGGACGCGCGCCCAGCCGTTGCCACCACACTGCCACCCTCTGAAACTAAACCTGTCGTCAAACCGGGGCCAGTTGCAGCACCAGTAGACACCGGCAAACTTCATACCATCCAGAAAGGCGACACGCTCCTTAGCGTTGCGTTAGCCAACGGGCTGGATTATCGCGAACTCGCCGCGTGGAACAATATCGTCAACCCGAATGTCATCAAGCTCGGCGAGGCATTGCGACTGACGCCGCCCGGCAGCGCGACGGCTAGCATGCCATCGGCCGCAGCGGAGCAGCCACAGCCAGGCGCGCCAGTCACGTCGCCGCTGATCATCACGCAAGTGCCATCCGGGTCGCCGGTCGGCAATACCGACAAGATGAAAACGGAACCCAAGGCGATCACGTTGCCATACTCCGATCAAGCGTATGCCAGACTTTCGGCCGAAGCTGCGGCGGCGGCCTCAGGTACACCCGCGATAACTGCTGCGGTGCCTGTAACTACGCCACCCGCACCAGGCGTACCAGCCCCGGTCGCGGCATCTGCCAGCGACGATGTCGATTGGGCCTGGCCGATCCAGCCAGCGCCAAAAGGAAAAATTGTCGCCATGTTTACCGATGCCAATAAGGGCCTCGACATTTCTGGCACCAAGGGCTCACCGGTTCTCGCCTCCGCCCCCGGCAAAGTTGTGTACAGCGGCGCAGGTCTGCGCGGCTATGGACGGTTGGTCATCATCAAACACAACGCCACGTGGCTATCAGCGTACGCGCACAACGAGAAAATCCTTGTTGCCGAAGGCGAGGAAGTGAAGAAGGGCCAGAAGATTGCCGAAATGGGATCGAGCGATGCGGATCAGGTGAAGCTGCATTTTGAGATCCGCAAACAGGGCAAGCCGGTGGACCCGATGCAGTATTTGCCGAAGTAGTTGCGCCAGAGAATTTATTAAAACACTAGCACTGGCGCGTGTTTCGGGCCGAAAACATCTGAAACGCCTCAC
>JANOQY010000270.1:0-7373 GCA_031414995.1 Betaproteobacteria bacterium | reverse complement strand
CTGATAAAACCAGATCAGCGCGACATAAATTACAAGCGAGCCTTGTGCAGCGTTATAGAACCCGAGCGGAAAGCCAAGGAACGACATGCTGTTTAGCTCTTTCGAATACCAACCAAGGACGAAAGTCACGACGAACCAGATCACCAACAATATTCCAGTTACAACGAGATTCTTGCGCCAATACTCCTCATGCTTTGCAGTAAGTTGCATTTTCCCCTCCTGTTTTGACTGCCATTGGATGTGGACGAACAGAGCCCGTCGGGGGCATCATAGTCTCCAAGTTGCGGCGCGTGATAGTAGGGAATACCCGAAGTTCCCGGCAACCCGATTTCTCCTCTCCGCAAGGCCGACAATATATTGCAGCGCAGCAAAAAATGGCGTCGTTTTTTCAGGTGCAAATCAACATCACTTTCCAGCCTGTTGAATCGGTAGAATCAATGTCCTCAAGCCAGTTCTTAATATTGGCTTTCCCTGATTGATTTTCGCCACCGTGACCATCCTGTTCCGCTATCTCGCCAAGGAAATTTTCCTGGCAACCTTGCTTTTGCTGGTGGCGCTGTTGGCGTTGTTTGCGCTATTCGATCTGATCAACGAGCTCGACAGCCTTAGCAAGGGCAATATGCTCTTTACGGTCTTGTTGTATGTCACGCTCAAGCAGCCAGCGCACGTAGTGGTTATTTTCCCTGTTGCGGCGCTCATGGGAACGCTGTTTGCGGTCACGCGACTTTCCATGCAGTCAGAATTGACGGTGATGCGCGCAGCAGGATTGTCCTTGACCAAGCTGGCCGGGTTTGCGGCCGTCATCGGCGTGGGCTTTTCGGCGCTAACTTTTTTATTCGGCGAGTTTGTCGCCCCGGCAGCTGAAGACGCCGCCAAACGTATGCGGCTGGCTGCCACAAGCAGTGTCGTCGCGCAGGAGTTTCGTTCAGGATTCTGGGTGAAGGACGGCTTATCGTTTGTCAATATTCAAACGGTGACACTCGATACCAAATTGTTGAATATGCGCATTTACGAATTTGATTCCGCGTACCGATTGGCCTCGATCAGTCTCGCCAAAAGTGCGGGATTTGATACCGCGAATAACCGCTGGGTGTTGAGCGACGTGGAAAAAACAACATTTGACGGCGCGCGTGCGCGGATGGATCGTCTTGCCGTTGCCAATTGGAATTCCGCGATGACTCCGGATTTGCTCGCTGTGTTGCGCGTCAAGCCGGACGATATGTCGCTCCTGAATTTGAATTCCTATATAGATCACCTGCGCGACAACAAACAAAACAGCACCAGATACCAACTCGCATTTTGGGCTAAAGTATTCCAGCCGCTTGCCGTCGTCATTATGATGCTGGCAGCGATTCCGTTTGCCATCCAATCCCAACGCGCCAGTGGTGTGGGTGGCAAGCTGCTGCTCGGCATCATGATTGGCTTAGGCTTTTATTTCCTCAACCAGTTGGCTTCCCACCTGGCAGTACTCAATGATTGGCCGCCGGTTTTAACCGTCATCGTGCCGCTACTGCTTTTTCTCGGCGTTGCGGTCGTGATGCTGGCGTGGAAAGAGTACCCGGCACGCTTGCGCGGATTAATTGGGTAGCGGTTTTACGTCGATCAGGCGTGTGCCTGCCAGTCGGTCGTGCAGGAATTGGCGGTCTGCATCATGCCGCGCCCACAAAATGGTTGCCGCCAGCGGCAAGAATGCCCACATGGTAATGACCCTGCTAACGCGATCCGGGAAGAATAACAACGCCACGCCGACACAAGCGGGACCATAAAAAATCATTCCGAAAATGAAGCGTGACAAAGCTCGCTTGAAACTCAATGCGTCGCCAGTGGCATCAACCACGCGAAAGCGCCATGTTTTCATCGCGAGTGTTTGTCCGCCATGTCGCCAGCACCACGTGAAATATGCCGCCGTGACACAAAAGAGGTAGATTTGGAACATCACCTGCGGCGCGCCAGATAGCGCGGCACCTTTCAATCCCGCCACGGGGAAGGCCGCGATAACGATCAGCGCTAGAAGCAGCATTCCCTCATACGGCAGGGCCGCGATACGACGTTTTATGCTTGGCGTCGCCACCAGTACAGTGGTGGACAACGGCGCTTGCACTGTCTGCTCCACTTATTTCGCAGCTGAATCAGGCGCGGCGACCGCAGGATCTTTGGGCATAGCACTTTTTTCCTGCCATTTTTCGCGCAGTTCGTGTTGCTTGGCGGGGGGCAAGCTGGAGAGGTTCTTGTACTTGTCGCGCGCGGCATGGCGCTGCTCTGGTGTCAGCGCGGACCATTCTTTGAGCCGCTCCTGAAAGCGCTCCTGCTGAATGGGCGCCATCTTGGGGTATTTCTTAGCTGCGCTAATTAGCTTGCGTTGCTGGGTCCCGGGTAGTTGGGTCCAGTCTTTTTCGAGCGGTGATAACACGCGACGCTCGCCGTCTGGGACGCTGCTCCAGACCACCGGCGGCGATTTGGTTGCGGTCTTGCTATCTGTTTTTACTTGCGCGAGCGCAGTAGGCGCATGAAAGGCCAACAGACAGACAAAAATTGCAGCACCGATTATTGCGAAGATTCTTTCACCCACGAGCCAAAGTCCTTGTCCAAAAACGCATTGATAGGCAATTCACCAGTAAGAAGCTGAGCATCCAGCTCGCCGCCGGTTTCGTCATAAATATCGTCATTTCCAGATAGCGAGAATGCCGCAACCGCCGCGACAATAACGAAAACTGGTAGCCAAAACAAGGGTTTACGGATCCAGTTTGAACTGTCCAACGTCCGGCCGGAGACTGTCACCAGCCCTAGAATAGTGACAGGCTCACGATAGGCTGCCATGGCGCGCTGCCGACCGGCGCGAATGCGCGTCAGTTTATCGTCCTCAATACGAGACAGGCCCCAATTCAGGGTGTGCGTGATTCTTTGCGCAAAGTCTTTATCCTGTTTGTTATCCATAATCGCAACTCAAAAAATTAATCGGTCCTGAATGCCGACTCAAGGGAAATCCCTTTTGTTTTCAATATCGTGGATAGCGATGCCACCGCACGCGAGCAATGTGTTTTCACGCTGCCTTGCGAGCAACCCATCGCCTCGGCCGTTTCCGCCACATCCAATTCCTCCCAGTAACGCAGCATAAACGCCTCGCGTTGACGCGCCGGTAAGCGTTCCACGGCACCTTCGATAATTTTTAGCAGTTGCGATTGTTCCAACTGCGCAGAAGGAGAAACCGGCACATTGGCGGAATCATCGGCCCGGATCGACTCAAGAATGTCAAAGTCGTCATCGTCATCTTTGCTGCCGAACGAGGAAAACAGAGTCGTCCAGGTGGAGCGTACTTTCGAGCGGCGAAACCAGTCGCGAATCGTATTTTGCAATATCCGCTGGAACAGCATCGGCAGCTCTTGCGTGGGACGGTCTGAGTATTTTTCCGCGAGCTTCATCATCGCGTCCTGAACAATATCCAGCGCAGACTCGTCCTGACGGACCGCGTAAACAGCCTGCTTGAAGGCGCGTTTTTCGACGGAAGCCAGAAAATCCGACATTTCTTGTCTGGTGGCCAGGGTTTCCTCAGGGATAAAAAGATGAGCGGTTGAGCTGTTAAGCGATTGAATGCTTTTATACGGGCAATTTTTATACGTGCAAATCGTCCCGCTGGTTGTGACCGAAGTCTAGCAAGTTTCAAGGGCTAGTATCTACTAGCTCTTGACCATTCGCCGGGCAATAGGTAAGGTGTTATTTTTGCGCACTGCACAATCCGTCGGGCGACCCCCGGATAATCGTAATTTGCCGAATTTACCAACATGGCAAACGAATCAGATTGGCGTAGTGAGTCGGGCGCTTCGCGAATGGCCGCACAACGGTCGCGATGATCCAGTAAGCGCGCAGTACCTGTGTCAGGACGCCAACCGCTCCGCCCCCGCGGATATTCGTTTGCGCGCATCCGCGACAATCAACATAACCAACTCACTCGATAAATCATGAAACTTACTGACGCCCCACAACCGCAAACTGTCGCCGACGCAACCGAAATGTTGAGCGGTGCCGAAATAGTCTGCCGCGCACTCGAAGCCGAAGGCGTCGAATTCCTGTTTGGCTACCCCGGCGGCGCGGTACTCGTCATTTACGACGAAATCTATAAGCAAAAAGCGTTTTCGCACATTCTCGTGCGTCACGAACAAGCGGCGCTGCATGCAGCGGATGCTTACGCGCGTGCGACCGGCAAGCCCGGCGTTGCGCTCGTAACATCCGGCCCCGGCGTGACCAATGCCGTCACCGGTATTGCCACGGCCTATATGGATTCGATCCCGATGGTTGTCATCACCGGCCAGGTGCCTACACACGCGATCGGGCAGGATGCCTTTCAGGAGTGCGATACCGTGGGCATTACCCGCCCTTGTGTGAAACACAACTTTCTGGTCAAGGATGTCGCTGATCTTGCCGAGACCATCAAAAAAGCGTTTTATATCGCCACCACGGGCAGGCCTGGTCCGGTGCTGGTTGATATTCCCAAGGACGTATCTGCCGCAAAAACTCCATATCACTACCCGGCAAGCGTTGAAATGCGCTCCTACCGCCCAGTCACCAAGGGCCATGCAGGCCAAATCAAAAAAGCGCTGCAAATGTTGCTTGGCGCAGCGCGGCCAATGATCTATGTCGGCGGCGGTGCCATCTTGGGTGATGCATCAGAACAGGTCACTGAGCTGGTGCGCCTGCTGGGTTATCCGTGCACGAATACGCTCATGGGTTTAGGCGCTTATCCGGCGTCGGATAAGCAATTTGTCGGCATGCTGGGCATGCATGGCACCGTGGAAGCCAACATGGCGATGCAAAATTCCGATGTGTTGCTTGCCATCGGTGCCCGCTTCGATGATCGCGTGATCGGCAATCCCACGCACTTCGCCGCTGGAAACCCGACCCGCAAGATTGTCCATATCGACATCGATCCTTCGTCAATTTCCAAGCGTGTAAAAGTCGATGTGCCCATCGTCGGCAATATCAAGGATGTGTTGATCGACCTGATCGCGCTGCTCAAAACAGCCGAACAAAAACCGGACAGCAAAGCCATCGGCGCGTGGTGGAAGCAGATCGAAGAATGGCGCAGCAAGGATTGCCTAAAGTACAAAAAAGGCGGCGACATCATCAAGCCGCAGTACGTCGTCGAAAAACTTTGGGAAGTGACCAAAGGCGACGCATACGTGACGTCAGACGTAGGCCAGCATCAAATGTGGGCCGCGCAGTATTACCGCTTTGATAAACCACGTCGCTGGATCAATTCCGGCGGGCTCGGGACGATGGGCGTGGGCCTACCCTACGCGATGGGCTGCAAATTTGCCTTCCCCGATGCGGATGTCGCCTGCATCACCGGCGAGGGCTCGATCCAGATGAACATCCAAGAGTTGTCCACCTGCAAGCAATACCATCTGCCGATCAAGGTGATCCTGCTCAACAACCGCTACCTCGGCATGGTGCGCCAGTGGCAACAATTCTTCCACGGTGACCGCCATTCCGAGTCATATATGGACGCATTGCCGAATTTTAAAATGCTCGCGGAATCCTACGGACACGTCGGCATGGATATCGAAAAGCCCAGCGACGTTGAAGGTGCACTCAAAGATGCGTTCGCGATGAAAGACCGGCTGGTATTCATGAATTTCATCACCGACCAGAAAGAAAACGTGTTCCCGATGGTGCCCGGCGGCAAGGGCATCAGCGAAATGATTCTGGCAGAGGATTTGTAAGCGATGCGACATATCCTCTCCATCCTGGTCGAAAACGAAGCGGGCGCACTTTCCCGTGTCGCAGGTCTTTTTTCCGCACGCGGCTACAACATCGAATCATTGACGGTTGCACCCACCGAAGATCCAACGCTGTCACGCATGACCATCGTCACGTCCGGTTCGGATGAAGTGGTGGAGCAGATTACCAAACAGGTAAACAAGCTCGTCGATGTTGTGAAAATCGTTGACCTCAATGAAGGCAAACACGTCGAGCGTGAATTGATGTTGGTGAAGGTGCGGGCAGTCGGCAAGGATCGCGAAGAATTGAAACGCACCGCCGATATTTTTCGCGCGCGCGTGATTGACCTCACCGAAAAAACCTACGTCATCGAATTGACCGGCACCGGCAACAAGCTCGATGCATTTCTCGAAGCGCTGGATCGATCGCTCATTCTCGAAACGGTTCGCACCGGCGCGTGTGGACTGGGTCGCGGCGAATGGATTATCAAAGCTTAATTAAGAACGCAAGAACTCAGAACTCAGAACTCAGAACTACAACGGAGAAGAAAAATGAAAGTGTATTACGACAAAGACTGTGACCTCTCGCTGATCAAAGGCAAGAAAGTCACCATCGTGGGCTACGGCTCGCAAGGCCACGCGCACGCACAGAACCTGAGCGATTCCGGCGTGAAAGTGACCGTAGGATTGCGCAAAGGCGGCGCGTCTTGGGACAAGGCCAAGAAAGCCGGCCTGAAAGTGGCGGAAGTTGTTGATGCCGTCAAAGCGGCCGACGTGGTGATGATGCTGTTGCCGGACGAAAATATCGGTGACGTGTACAAGAACGAAGTGCACGACAACATCAAGAAAGGCGCTGCACTCGCTTTCGCGCACGGCTTCAACGTTCACTACGGTGTGATCACACCGCGCGCCGATCTAGACGTCATCATGATCGCGCCCAAAGGTCCCGGCCATCTGGTGCGCTCCACTTACGTTGCAGGCGGCGGTGTGCCCTCGCTCATCGCGGTGCACAAAGACAATTCAGGCAAGGCGCGTCATCTGGCACTTTCCTACGCAAAAGCTAACGGCGGCTCGCGCGGTGGCGTGATCGAAACCAATTTCCGCGAAGAGACCGAGTCCGATCTGTTCGGCGAACAGGTCGTGTTGTGCGGCGGTATTGTGGAACTGATCAAAGCTGGATACGAAACATTGGTCGAAGCGGGTTACGCACCCGAAATGGCGTATTTCGAATGCCTGCACGAAACCAAATTGATCGTCGATCTAATTTATGAAGGCGGTATCGCCAACATGAATTATTCGATTTCGAACAATGCCGAATACGGCGAATACGTGAGCGGGCCCAGAATCATTACTGACGAAACCAAGCGTGTGATGCGCGAAGTATTGAAGGATATTCAGACGGGCGAATACGCGAAGAGCTTCATTCTTGAAAACAAGGCTGGCGCGCCCACATTGACAGCGAAGCGGCGCTTGTTGGCAGAGCATCCGATTGAGGAGGTAGGAGAGAAGTTGAGGTCGATGATGCCGTGGATCAAGAAAAATAAACTGGTGGATCAGTCGAAGAATTAATTGATCACACGAGAAAAAAGGCCGGGTGACCGGCCTTTTTATTTGCTTAAGTAGCCCACCACATAAGAAGCAAAACCCTAGCACCGGCGG
>JANOQY010000269.1:0-7977 GCA_031414995.1 Betaproteobacteria bacterium | reverse complement strand
GACCATCGATGCCGATCAGATCAAGGACATCATGGAAGGCCGCGCACCTCGCGCGCCGAAGTTAAGCAGCAAGCCGATGCCAAAACCAAGCAGTGGCGGCGGTAGTGGCGCGGCACCAGAGCCACCCAAAGTGGAGCCTGCTACTGCAACCGAAGGTACCAGCTAGTACATTGGGAACCAAAGAGTTTTCCGACGAGGCCAGGGATAGACCCCTGGCCTTTGTTTTTTCTGCATCAAATTGTACTTTTCTGACTCTCCCATGAATCTTCGCGCTGGAAAATTTTTGATCGCGCTAGACCGACCTCGAGTGATGGGCATCGTAAATGTCACGCCAGATTCGTTTTCCGACGGCGGAAAATTTCTGTCGCGCGCAGCCGCGATTGGGCATGCGCGTCGCTTGATCGAGGACGGAGCCGACATAGTCGATATCGGGGGTGAATCCACGCGTCCCGGTGCGATGCCAGCATCGCTACAGGAAGAGTTGGACCGCGTTATGCCGGTGTTGGAAGCGCTGGTCAATGATGGTGTGCCAGTATCGGTCGATACGCAAAAAACCGAGGTGATGACAGCGGCGATCGGCGCGGGTGCGGCGATGATCAATGACGTCAATGCGCTGCTTTCGCCGGGCGCATTAGAGGCGTGTGCGGCATCGAATGTGGCGGTGTGTCTGATGCATAAGCAAGGTATGCCCGCCACGATGCAGCAGGCCCCTAATTACGTCGATGCGGTCGCAGAGGTGGCGGCATTTCTAGTTGCGCGTAGCAAGGCGTGTCTGGATGCAGGCATCGCGCAGGAACGCATTGTCATTGACCCTGGATTTGGTTTCGGCAAGACGCTGGAACATAATTTCAGGTTGTTGCGTGAATTGCAGACTTTCGTGGCGCTGGGTTTTCCAGTGCTCGCTGGTTTTTCTCGCAAGGCATCCTTGGGCATTGTGACCGGCAGACCGGCTGATGAACGGCTTGCCGCGAGTATTGCTGTTGCGATGCTGTGTGCGCAAAACGGTGCGACAATTCTGCGTGTGCACGATGTGCGTGAAACAGTAGATGCCATCAAGGTGCTGATGGCGGCGCGTTGTGCAACTGCGTAAATTGTCATTTCGAGCGTAGCGAGAAATCTGCTGTTGGTTACGTTACAGCAGATTTCTCACCCGATAAAGCCGGGTTCGAAATGACAGAAATTTTATTGAAGTATTCGTATTAAATTCAATCAGAAAAATCAAATGACAAGAAAATACTTTGGTACCGACGGTATTCGCGGACGCGTTGGCGACTCGCCCATTACACCTGATTTCGCGTTGCGGCTGGGCTTTGCGGCCGGCCGCGCTCTCGGGCATGCGCATGCCGAAGCCAACGGCGACGTGCGACCCGCCGTATTGATCGGCAAGGACACCCGCATCTCAGGCTACATGCTTGAAAGCGCGCTGGAAGCCGGCCTTGCTGCATCAGGTTGCGATGTTTTCCTGATCGGCCCGATGCCGACGCCTGGAGTGGCCTATCTCACGCGCGGATTGCGGCTTTCGGCCGGCATAATGATTTCAGCCTCGCACAATCCTTTCGATGACAATGGCATTAAATTTTTCTCCGGCGACGGTTCGAAACTCGATGACGCGGTGGAATTGTCGATTGAAGCGGAACTTGAAAAACCACTACAGTCACTGCGATCAATTTCGCTCGGCCGGGTAAGACGGCTGGAAGATGCGGCCGGTCGCTATATCGAGTTCTGTAAAAGCACCTTCCCGACAAAATTAACCCTGCGCGGCATGAGGATCGTGCTCGATTGTGCGCATGGTGCCGCCTACAGCATTGGCCCGAACGTTTTCCGTGAACTGGGCGCTGAGGTGATCGCAATCGGCAATCAACCAAACGGTCTCAACATCAACGAAAAATGCGGTGCCACGCATCCCGCAACCATGCGAGCCGCCGTGCTTGAACACCGTGCAGACATGGGCCTCGCTCTCGATGGTGATGCAGATCGCCTCATCATGTGCGATGCCGATGGCACGCTGTTCGATGGCGATCAGTTGCTTTACGCGATGGTCAAGGATCGTCATGACAAAGGCTGGCTGCGCGGAGGCGTGGTAGGCACGTTGATGACCAATTTTGCGCTGGAGAAACGATTTGCCGACATGAAGGTGCCGTTTGAGCGCGCCAAGGTTGGCGACCGTTACGTGCTGGAAATGCTGCGCGAAAAAAATTGGGAATGTGGCGGTGAAAATTCAGGCCACTTGCTGTGTCTGGACAAACATAGCACCGGCGACGGCATTATCTCGGCGTTGCAGGTGTTGGCGGGGTTACGCCGCACCGGTATCAAGCGCCTCAGCGAATTCACGTCCGAACTCACATTGTTCCCGCAAGTACTCGTCAACGTTCGGCTCGACAAGAAATTTGATTTTGCATCAAACGTCGATATTGCGTCGGCCGTGACAGCAGCAGAGAAAGAGCTGGCTGGGGAGGGCCGCGTGCTGCTACGTGCCTCTGGCACGGAGCCGCTGATTCGGGTGATGGTGGAGGGGCGTGATGCGGTGCTCGTGAAGCGGCTCGCCAATGCAATTGCGGGCGAGATAAAAAGGGTTGCAGCCTAGCGACTTTGGTAAGCTATTGGCACGGTTCTCTGGCGCAGATAGAGAACTCAGGCAGAAAACCTGCTCCGAAGGCGAAAATTGCTTGAATTACGCTCGACTTTCGATCGATAGCACAATCTGCTGACTGTCACGATAGTGTCATATGGCTGTCCTAAACTCCTATTCGGAAATAAAGTTGTTCCTCACCTTTCGAATGGAGTTCTACATGCATATCAAAAGCAAACTCGGCTTAGCGGTCATCGCGGCCATCTCGGTTGCGACCATCGCGCTGACACCATCTCTGGCAGTCGCTCAGGCGGCACCTACGGTTAAAATTGACGGCTCATCTACGGTTTATCCCGTGACTGAAGCAGTCGCGGAAGAGTTTCAAAAAGCCAAGAAAAACGCAATTAAGGTGACCGTAGGTATTTCCGGCACTGGCGGCGGATTCAAAAAGTTTTGTCGCGGTGAAATCGACATTTCCAACGCGTCCCGCCCGATCCTCAAAAAAGAGATGGACGATTGCAAAGCCGCTGGCATCGAGTATTTTGAGCTGCCTGTTGCTTTCGATGCGTTGACCGTTGTGGTCAACCCTGCTAACGACTTTATCAAGCAAATGACCGTTGAAGAGCTCAAGCGCATGTGGGAACCGGCGGCACAGGGTAAGGTTAAAAGCTGGAAAGATGTGAATCCGCTTTGGCCTGATCAACCACTGAAGCTATTTGGTGCAGGTTCTGACTCTGGCACGTTTGATTATTTCACCGAGGCGATCGTCGGTAAATCCAAATCCAGCCGCGGAGACTACACCGCGTCCGAAGACGACAACGTGCTGGTACAAGGCGTCACGCGCGACAAGGGTGCCATCGGTTACTTCGGCTATTCGTATTACGCTGAAAACGCGAAAAAGCTGAAAGCGGTTCCAATCGTCGAAAAGGCTGGCAAGCCAGCAGTACTGCCGTCGATGGAGACGGTGCTCAACGGTACGTATCAGCCGCTGGCGCGCCCGATCTTCATTTACGTGAGTGTCAAGGCGTATGCCAAACCAGAAGTAAAAGAGCTTGTTGCTTATTACATGACGCATGGCGCCAAACTGGCACGGGAAGTCAAATTCGTACCTGCACCTGACAGCATCTACAAAATCAACCTTGATCATATGGCTAAGGGCAAAAAAGGTACTGTATTCGGCGGTATCGCTGAAGTCGGCGTAACGATTGACGAGTTAGTCAAGCGCGAAGCCAAATCGTAACGCATTGAGTGCATGGTGGCGGAGGGGAAACCCTCCGCTTTGTTTTAAGCAAACGGGTAACATTAATGAGTGAATCCATTACTTCGCCGCACGAGATGAGCGCTTTCCCCCCTTCGGTGCCGACGACAACGTTGCCGCGTTCCGGCTCAACGCAGACGCGGCTTGCAGCGCGTCGCGCCCGGATGCTGCGCGAGAAATGCATCGAATTTTTGCTGTTTTTAGCTGCCCTGTCGTCTGTCGCGACAACTACGGCAATCGTGTTTATTTTGGTGGGCGAATCGCTGCCATTCTTCGCAGCGATTCCATTGAAGGACATTCTTTTCGATACGCAATGGACGCCGCTTTTTGACGACGCGCATTATGGCATCGTGGTGTTGTTATCAGGAACGATTGTCAGCTCTGCCGTGGCCCTATCCGTTGCCATACCGTTCGGGACGGTGATTGCGCTCTACCTGAGTGAATTTGCATCGTTCAGAGTGCGCGAGTTTGCCAAACCGATCCTAGAGCTGCTGAGTGGTGTGCCGACAATCATTTTTGGATACTTTGCATTGTTGGTTGTCACGCCAATACTGCAAAAAGTGTTTCCGGGGTTGCCAGGCTTTAGTCTGCTGTCGGCAGGCCTTGTGATGGGAATCATGATTATTCCCTACGTGGCTTCCATCAGCGAAGATGCCATGCGTGCTGTGCCGATGAATCTGCGTGAAGGCTCCTATGCGATGGGAGCGACCCGTTTCCAGACGGCAGTGCGGGTAGTGACTCCCGCCGCGTTTTCGGGAATTGTAGCGGCTTACATTCTCGGCAGCTCACGGGCGGTTGGCGAGACGATGATCCTCGCGGTCGCCGCAGGCATGCAACCCAATCTGACGTGGAACCCGGCAGAGCCTGCCGCAACGATCACCTCGTTTATTGTGCAGGTGGCGCTTGGCGACTTGCCGCACGGCAGCATAGGGTACCAGACCATTTTTGTTGCCGGCCTGTCGTTATTCATCATCACGCTGTTGTTCAACATGCTGGGCTTCTGGCTTCGCAAGAAGTACCGTCAAGTCTACTGATTCGAGTACTCAAATGGCCTCTGCTGAAAATCTTGTTGCGCTGCGCGCATTAATCGCCAAACATAAACGCTTCGACTATCTGTTTGCGGCGTGTGGCATTTTCGCGCTCGCTGTCGGCGTGCTGACACTTGCGGCGTTGCTGATCAACATGGCCATTGATGGTGTGCCACGTTTGAATAGCGAATTTTTCACGTCGTTCCCGTCGCGTAAAGCGGAGAACGCCGGGATACTCTCAGCCTGGGTGGGGTCTATGCTGGTGATGCTCGTCACCGCGCTTGCCGCAATCCCGCTGGGTATTGCGTCGGCCGTTTATCTGGAAGAGTACGCGCGCAAAAATTGGGTGACGGGAATTATTGAAATCAATATCTCCAACCTTGCTGGTGTGCCCTCAATCGTGTACGGCCTCTTGGCACTTGGTGTTTTCGTGTATGCATTTGGATTTGGCCAAAGCATTTTATCCGCCGGGCTCACTCTCGCGCTGCTTATACTTCCAGTGATCATCGTGGCGACGCGCGAAGCGATACGTTCGATTCCGGTAGGCATTCGTGAGGCCGCTTACGGCGTAGGAGCCACCAAATGGCAAGTGACCTCAGATCATATCGTCCCGTATTCCATGCCAGGCATTCTTACGGGTGTCATCATTGGACTTGCGCGCGCGATTGGTGAAACCGCACCAATTATCACCATAGGTGCTTTGACATTCATTGCGTTTTTGCCGCCATCCCCCGTCAGCCCGGAGTTTCCATTCCTGAGTTTTGAATGGCTCAAGTCGGCGTTCACGGTGATGCCAATCCAGATGTTCAACTGGACCTCACGTCCGGAAGAGGCATTTCAGAAAAACGCTGCCGCAGCAGGCTTGGTACTGGTTGTGATGACCTTGTCAATGAATGCGGCAGCAATCTGGTTGCGCTATCGCCTGCGCGAAAATATCAAATGGTAGACACAATACAACCACCTATCGAGGATTCAATGGCCGCCGTAATGCAAGCCGAAGTCGAAACACAACCGCTGATTACCAAAGCGGAGTCGAAAAATCTTGATTTTTATTATGGGGATTTCAAGGCGCTCAAGCGCATTAACCTCCCTATCTATGAAAACAAGGTCACTGCGCTGATTGGCCCGTCGGGCTGCGGAAAGTCGACTTTTTTGCGATGCTTTAACCGCATGCACGATCTGTATGCAGGTACCCGTTATGATGGCGAAATTCGCCTTTATCCGGACAACCTCGACATATTGTCCAAAGCAGTGGATCCGATCGAAGTGCGAATGCGCATCAGCATGGTTTTCCAGAAGCCCAACCCATTTCCGAAGTCAATTTTCGAGAACGTTGCATATGGGATACGAGTACGCGGCGAAACCCGCAAAGCCGTTCTCAATGAAAAGGTGGAAGAGGCGCTGCGCGGTGCGGCACTCTGGGATGAAGTGAAGGATCGCCTTAAGGATCTGGCGTTCGCTTTGTCTGGCGGACAACAGCAACGCCTTTGTATCGCCCGTGCGCTGGCCACCGATCCTGAGATCCTGCTGTTCGATGAACCCACATCAGCGCTTGACCCAATCGCCACTGGCAGCATCGAAGAGCTCGTTACAGAACTCAAGAAGAAGGTCAGCATCCTTATCGTTACGCACAACATGCAGCAAGCTGCGCGGGTCTCGGATTACACGGCCTACATGTATATCGGCGAGGTGATCGAGTTTGGCGACACCAACCAAATTTTTATTCGTCCAAACAACAAGCAGACAGAAGATTACATCACCGGACGATTTGGATGAGTCGGTAGACCTCATCGTCGTGGCCCGAGTAGTCGCGCAGTGTAGCTTAAGACGCGAATCTCCAGTTAGCGCGCTGAGACGTGCGATAAATTTATACAAACTCTAGTATCGGCGGGGTCAGTAGTGCGTTTATTGCCTAAGAGCCGCGCCAGCGCTTGAGTTCTATATTTTTACCTCGTCATCATGCTTTCACATTCGTTCGCTACGATCAGATATTTGTTCGCCAATTAAAGGAGCACACATGAAAGCAGTACATTTTTCTCTCGTTGCCATTGCAGCAGTAAGTATCGTCGGCTGTGCGACACTCGGGACCGTCGGCGGTCTTGAGACCGGTAAGCTGGTTCGTTACGATTGTGAAGGGCACGACTTTTCTGCGCGAATTGCCGATGACTTCAACAGTGTCCGCGTGCGCACCCATGAGGGCTCGGTAAATCTTGAACGCGCCGATGGCGAAGAATTCAAAGGCGAGGGCTGGGTGCTAAGAACGCAGGGTGGGCTGCAATTGCTGCACAAGGACAAGGTCGTCGCCAAGAGCTGCAAGAAGGAAGCGTAACGATCCTGAGACTGGGTCGCATAACCCATTTTTCGCGATAAGCGACCCGGGATGTTTTTTAAAGTAGGCCTTACAGGATTTTGCCGCCGTTGCGGGCAATAAGCTTTTCGGTTCCGCCTTGTTTTTTGAACGCGGCAACATAGCCGGCGCGACTCGACTGCGCGATGTCCCACATGCCGTCGGCACACTTTGAAATATCGAGCACCTGCGAAATATCGGATCGATTCGCGGCGCGGGTGATGACGTCGTCGAAGAAACCCCACATCGTCTTGCCGAGCTCGAGATTACGGTTCTGATAATCGTCGTTTAACGGCGAGTCCACCAGTTCACGATAAGCATCGACATACTCTTTTTTCCACGTTATAAAATCGACGGTAGCGCTTGCATTTTTGGAAATAATGCCGTGAATCGCCGCCTTGGCGATGCGCTCGGAGTTGCTTTGTAATCGTCCGGCGACGTCAATCATGTAGCCCGCCTCCGAGTTATTGGCATCCTCAAATAGAAACGTTGTTTTCGATGCATAGATATACATCTGTTCAGAGATGTCGTAAACCAATTGCGACTTATCGGGTCGATATTTTGCGGTGTACACCGGCTTTAGTTCTGTCCACTGTTCAGTCAGAGAATCAAGTGCCCGCTTCAAGTCGCGTTTTTCTTTGTCACCTTTCATCGTGACTTTCCTTAGCGCGACCAGGCTGGACTCAACATTGGCCAACTCGGCGGTAAGCGCGATCTGCGTACGCTGTGGTCTTAACTCCAAGCCGGATTCCAGATACAGGCGTGCGAGCCGCTG
>JANOQY010000268.1:0-3171 GCA_031414995.1 Betaproteobacteria bacterium | reverse complement strand
GCGTTGGGCGAAGTACCCGCGCTCTTGAAAAATAATTTGCTTGCCGCTGGTTATCCACCTGAAAACATCCAAACCGAAGCCGATGAAGTCGATGCCGCGCGCCAATTATTAAGATGGGCGCAGCCGGGTGATGTGTTGGTGCTGCCGATTCATCAGTCGGCCTCGCGAAAAGTGTTGTCGGCATTGCTGGATGAAATGGAAAGCTGCCAATGGCAGGCGGGAACCGCATTACCCATCATGCCTGACGCTAACTTGCCTGCTTGATCGGCGTAATTTACGCAGATCGCCATTTGACGGGCATCGCAGGCACAAAATGCTCTGAAAGCCTCGCCAGTGCTAGACTTTACGATTTAGTTTGTGGTTATCTCTACGGCGCGAGTGCCGCATCAAACGCTGCCATCCGCCAGCCCGCGCCCTGCTGGCGCACGCGTCGTAAGCGCAACTCAAAGGTGCGGCTGCCGAGCGTGACAGCCAGCAAAGAATTTGCCACGTAGGTCTTTTCACTGATGACGACTGAATCCGCGAAGCCATCCGCAGCTGTACCGGGAATCAACATGCCTTCTGTGGGCTGCCAGGTGTTGGCTTCATCGACGCGCTCCATACCCCGATAAACGGGTTGCTTGGAGAGCACCTTGACGCCGATGAGTGTCGTATCCGGTCGTCGAAGATTTGATTTGCGCACTACCACGCCCAACACACATGGACGACCTTTTTCGATCCGCACCGCAATGAGATCGTCCACATTTACGTGGCGGGCATCTTCATCCATCATGTCCAGCCCCAGTCCGCCGTCGCTGATATCGGCCAGATGAATGGCGTTGCGGATGCCGATGTCAGCGCCACCGCCGCTTAGTGTGTGAAGTTTTTCAGCGGCGAATGCCATTTTGCAGATTTCGTCAAAACCGAAAAACACGCCGACATTCGAGTTGGTGCTGATCTGCAGCCGCTTGTTGCGGTGGGTGCGTGCGGTTTCGATTAGCGTAAATTCGCGTTCGAGAAAATCGATCACCGCGACGTGCTCTTCCATGCGCGCTGCCTGTCCGATACCCCAGCCAGGGAAGATCACACCTTGATGGAATTGCCGGATAGAGCGATCCAATTGGCGCTGCATGGGGCGGAGGCTCAGGAAAAGATGCGCGTTATCACCGACAACATGTGGCGTGAGACCGCGCAATGGGTCAGTGGTGTTGACGCCCAAGGTTGGCTCGCCGGGAACCGGCTCTCGCGTGAGCCAAAGCGAACCCATCCACGCGACCAGCCAGTTATCGAGCAACTCAAGCCGTGTGGGCGGCAAATTACCGCTGGAAAATCGATCAAGCAGCAATGCGCGCACGTAGAGGGTCTCGACGGTCGCATCGAACTGCCGCTCCTCGATCCGCACGTTCAATACATTTGAATCCACACCAAACGCGCAAGCGGTGCGAAACATCTGATGCAGCCATTCGCGCGTGGTTGCGTCCGGGCGGCTGCCTGAAAATTTGCGCCACTTGATCGCATGCCCGGAAAGCAATATGGCCAACGCGCAGATCGGCGCTCGCGCCACGGTGTCGCCGGTTTCCGGGTTTGCAGCAGAAAAGCTGCGCAGAACAATTTCACGTGCCAGACGCAACAAATGGTCGTAGCGAGTCGATAGCCATGCGCACGTGGCCTGTTCAACTTTTGTCCTGATGTGGTTGGATTGCAGCAGTTGCTCGCGTTCAAGGCGCGTGTTGTCCTCGAAAAATCGCAGGGCCTGCGTCAATGCGTTGGTCGCGTCGCTGGATTTATACCCACCAATATTTTTCTCAAGTGTCCGGTGCTTGGTCGTGATCTCGTCGTGCGTGACTGCGCTTGACACCCCCGCAACTGGTTTGACGGGCGAATTCATTTAGTCGCCTGCAACAGCGAATCGTGCATTGCGCGCTGACCACCATCATCGCGCTGAAAAAACGCAGAAGAGCGCCAAGTCGACGGTGCTGATTCGCCGTTCGCGGTCGCGGAGACGCCATGACCACCCAACATTTTTTGTCCCATCGCGCTGATTTCGGCTATTGATGCATCATTGGGAAACTGCAGCGCAAATGCCTGAGCAAGTTCGGAAAATTCGGTGGCGTTATCGTCCTCGACAGCACGCGCCAGCAAGAACTGCCAAAGCGGGCGTTGCGTGGGGTCTTCTTCTATCGCGAGTCGCATCAGTTCCGTGGCGGAACGCGGCATGCCATCGTCTTGCATTTGCTGCGCCCAGCGGAGCATGTCGTCGGTATTCCGCAGCGATACTCGCGGCTCAGGAACTTGCAGAAACCGCGCCGCAACATATCGCAACCGGATACGCAGCAGCGGCGGGTCGAGCGGCCACGGCGTGCCGAAGACGCTGGTTTGATTTCGCTGCGGTGGGCGAACCGGCGGTTTTGTGTTTTGATTCAAATACTATCCCCTGTGCGTGGAGGTCAATGCAGCTGTAGCAGCATTTGGCGCGGCTCTTTTTGGTCAATTCAATTGCTCGCGTACGACGTAAGGATAAGACGAATCGTGTGGTGGCGCAATTTGTGATTAATGGCAGGCGCCAGCACGACGCCGCCTGAAGTCTAAGGGGAGGCAGTTGAGTCTCACTGGCGCTGGATTCGTTTCATCTGTCGCGTTCTGCATTCTGTCGCTCGAGCCTACATCCTGTTTGCAGATAGGGTTATCCTGTCTTCACTGGCTGCAAACAAGGCAGCGAAAACCGACAAGGAGACACAAATGGATTTGCCTGACCAACTGCAAAAATTGCAAACGCTGCGCGAGCAGGGCGTGTTGACTGAAGACGAATTTGTTCTCGCCAAGAAACGCGTGCTCGATGGAACAGCGTCGCAGACGACACAGCAGCCGGCGCAATCGAATTCAGTTTTGAATCAATTTAGGCTATCGACGACCGACAAATGGATCGGTGGCATCTGCGGCGGTCTTGCGACGTTGACCAGCGTGCCGGCCTGGACGTGGCGCATCCTGTTCCTGCTCACCGCGTTGTTGCACGGGATGGGCGTGCTTGTCTACATTCTGCTGTGGATTTTTGTGCCGGTTCAGGCAGCCACAGTCGAACGCGCAGCGAGCGTGGCTGAAGAGGTCAAGTGAAGGTTTAACAACACATCACTTCGGCGGGTCGAGTAACACCGAATATTTTTGCAATAGTCGCCCGCCGCGCCAATTGAAATC
>JANOQY010000267.1:0-3422 GCA_031414995.1 Betaproteobacteria bacterium | reverse complement strand
GTGATCGCGAGCCTTACTGATCTGTCGCAGCGCAACGCCATCGGCACGCATTCGGGCGCATATGCCGTGTATCGCGCGTTAGCGGTTGCGTCCGGCGCGCTGCAACGCGATCATCGTCCTGACTTAACCAACACCGCACCGGCTGAATTGGTGGGCCCGCATCCGCAATGGGGTGACCCGGACAAAATCGTGTCGATGGATCCGTGGGGACATTTGGTGTCAGCGGCGTTCGCGGCTGAAATCGCGGCGGGTGCCGACGTTCGACCGAGCATTGCGATCACCAAAGCGCACATCAACATGCCGGAACTGAAGGACGCCATCGTTGCCGGACGCCTCAAACCCGACGGCGATATACTCACAGCGAACGGCGACGTAAAAGTAACGAAGGCGGCGATCGATCCCGTGTGGTATTTGCCGGGCCTCGCGAATCGGTTCAAGGTGAAGGAAAGTGTGTTGCGGCGCGCGTTGTTTGAACAGACCGCCGGCATGTTTCCGGAATTGGTGACGCGCCCCGACCTGAAAGTATTTCTGCCACCCATCGGCGGGATGACGGTTTATTTCTTTGGCGACATGGCCAAGCTCGGCAAGCCTGAAACAAAAGTGGCGTGTCGTCTGCACGATGAATGCAATGGCTCGGACGTATTCGGCTCCGATATTTGCACGTGCCGTCCGTATCTCGCTCACGGCATCGAAGTCTGCATCGACATGGCGCAGAAAGGCGGTGTCGGTCTGGTGATTTATAACCGCAAGGAAGGCCGGGCACTCGGTGAAGTCACTAAATTTCTGGTCTACAACGCTCGTAAACGCCAGCCTGGTGGTGATCGCGCTGAAACTTATTTCGCCCGCACCGAATGCGTGGCCGGCGTGCAGGACATGCGCTTTCAGGAATTAATGCCTGACGTGTTTCATTGGCTGGGCATTACCCGCATCGACCGTTGGGCATCGATGAGCGACATGAAACACGGCGCGCTCGTTGAACAAGGCATTGAAGTCGTGGAACGCGTACCGATTCCGGATGAGCTGATTCCGGCTGATGCGAAAGTTGAAATGGATGCCAAAAAGGCAGCCGGTTATTTCACCAACTACATGCCAGATGCTGAAGAGCTGACTGTGGCAAAAGGTCGCGGGCTGGAAGAGTGAACGTGGCGGAAGTCGATGCCAACACGGATGAGGCGGCTGACGCAAAGGGCTGGCATACACCGGTGCCCGCATCGCATCCTGCGTCGGCGTTGCTGAACGCGAATGCAGTACGCCAGCATTGCCGCGAAATCATGGCGTATGTCGTCAAAGGCGATTCGCCATACTTTGTGTGGCACGAAACGCAAATACCATTGAGCGCCGCTTATGTGGCCGAGGTGATTCGCGAGCGCTACCCCGATTTGAACGTGCCCTATCACAGCCGTTGGCGACACTTTGAAGCAGGTGGCGTGGATCGCTGGGGGATGATCGCGCGGGCACACGGACTCGACCACGAACACCAAAAGCAAGAACGCGCGCGCGCCTCAATTGATCTGGTGATCCCCAGCGTGCTACTGGACGCAGGTGCCGGTGCCGACTGGCGCTTCCATGATGTTGCAAGCGGGCAAACGCTGTCGCGCTCCGAGGGCTTGGGCGTTGCCAGCCTTGGCCTGTTCGCCGCCGGTGGTTTATCTGCTGACTCTGCGTCGCCATTGCGCAGTGATGCAAGTGCACTGGCGCAGATTCGGCCACAGCATATCGCCGCCGCATTTCAGGTCAATGCAGGTAATCCGCTGGTTGGCCTTGAAGGACGCGCGGCGTTGCTTGCACGATTGGGCGAGATCGCCGCTGCTACGCCTGCCGTATTCGGCACACCTGCCCGGCTCGGAAATTTATACGACTATTTGAAATTGCACGCGACGGACAATCGCATCAACGCCGGATTTATCCTCATCACGCTGTTGCGCGCGCTGGGGCCGATGTGGCCGACGCGCTCAACGCTGGAAGGCGTGTCGTTGGGCGATTGCTGGCCGCATGTGGCGGCTGTCGGTGGCCGCGTGCCGTTCCACAAACTTTCCCAGTGGCTCACTTATTCGTTGCTGGAGCCGCTCAATGAGGCCGGCCTTGAGGTCATCGGGCTGGATGAACTCACCGGCCTGCCGGAATATCGCAACGGCGGACTGTTGCTCGATCTGTGCGTAATTGAGGCGCGCGATCCAACATTTCATACCCGAACACTCACCGTGGACGAGCCGGCTGTTGTAGAGTGGCGCGCATTGACTGTCGTTGCACTGGATCGTTTGGCTGACGCGGTTCGCGGCGTGTTGGGATTGAATGCAGCAAGTTTCCCGCTGGCGTGCGTGCTCGAAGGCGGTACGTGGGCGGCGGGCCGCAAAATTGCTGCGCAGAAACGAACTGGCGGGCCGCCGCCGGTGCATATTATTAGTGACGGCACTGTATTTTGAATGTGACTAAAAGAATAAACGGAGAAAAAATGCATCCCAAGTTTCCGAACCTGATCGTCATCAATCATCCGCTGCTACAGCACAAGCTCACCTTTCTCCGCCGCGAGGAAACGTCAACGGCGGGCTTTCGCCGACTGGTGAAGGAAATCAGCCAGATGCTCGCGTACGAAGTCACGCGCGATCTGCCGACCGAAAATATCCGCATCAAAACACCGATCACCGAGATTGATTCGCCCGTGATCAGCGGGAAAAAACAATGCATCGTTTCCATACTTCGCGCGGGCAATGGCATGCTCGATGGCATGCTTGAATTGCTGCCTGCCGCACGCGTTGGACACATCGGCCTCTATCGCGATCCGGAAACGCTGGAGCCAGTGGAGTATTACTTCAAAGTGCCCGAAGACATCGCCGACCGCATGGTGATCGTGGTTGATCCGATGCTGGCAACGGGTAATTCGGCTGTGGCCGCCATCAATCGGCTAAAAGAATACGGCGTGACCACCGTGAAACTCGTGTGTTTGCTGGCGGCCCCAGAAGGCGTTCAGACGATGCTTGAACAACACCCCGATGTGGTGATCACGACAGCGTCACTCGACGAAAAACTCAACGACCACGGCTACATCGTGCCCGGGTTAGGTGACGCGGGCGACCGAATTTTTGGGACGCGCTGAGATGTTACGGTCAGCTAACGCTCTTGAGGGCGCTGGCATGCGCGCGAACAACGATACCCCCGCCGCGCCGCGCCGCAAAGAACACATCCGCCACGCTGCTGAGGCCGACATTTTGCTCGCGGCCGAAGCGGTATTTGCGCGCGCCGGTTTTTCCGGCGCGACGATGGCCGAAATCGCCGAGCAGGCGGGGCTGCCAAAAGCGAATCTGCATTATTACTTCCGCACCAAGGCCGCTCTCTATCGCGCTGTGCTCGACCACACGCTAACGCTGTGGCTCGCTGAGACCAGCGGCATTAGGCGCGATGCGCATCCGGCGATAGCACTAGGC
>JANOQY010000266.1:0-6802 GCA_031414995.1 Betaproteobacteria bacterium | reverse complement strand
ATGAGCCCGATTCTTTGTACCATTTACGCTACCTGATGTTGTAAGGCTGCCTTTCCGCTGGGGAGTTTCCCGGTGTTTATTTTTAAGGAATTTACATGAGTACAGGTACCGTTAAATGGTTTAACGACGCTAAAGGTTTTGGTTTCATTACACCTGACGGCGGTGGCGAAGATCTTTTCGCACACTTCTCCGCGATTGAAGGCAATGGCTTCAAGTCGTTGAAAGAAAACCAAAAGGTTTCTTTCGAAATCACGACTGGCCCTAAAGGCAAGCAAGCAACGGCCATCAAGCCAATGTAATCGGTTTAAAAACCGGTCACCGCAGCAAATTAAAAACGGCAACCCTCGGGTTGCCGTTTTTCTTTGGTGAACCCCGTGCTCACCGTGTTGAGTTGAGACTGTCAAGAAATTGGCGAATTGCAGCCCACGCATCCGACTCACTTAATGTGGGCGCGTGACCGCGTCCGGCAATATTGAGCGAGACAAGATGCGGTAGCCGACGTGACATTTCGGCCATCGTTTCGAGTGACAGAATGTCTGAGTCGGCACCACGAATGACGAGCATCGGCTTTTGTCCAACCGAGTCGAAAAGTGGCCAAAGATTCGGTGCGGCGGTGCCGGTGGCTAGTCCTTGCGCAATCGCTGGATCGTAGTCCAACACCGGCAAATTGCCCTCTTGTATATAGAGGTCGCGTGCCATTGCATTCCAATCGTTTCGGCTGAAATCAGGGAAGGCCGCACCGTTTGTAATAGCCGTTTGCGTAGCGGCCTCTTCCCAGGTATTTGCGGGGGCAGTTTTGCCCACGTATTCGGCGATCCGTGCGACGCCGCGTGGGTCAATTTCCGGGCCGATGTCGTTCAATACTGCAGCCTTGATTCGTGTCGGCAGCGTCGCCATCATCAAAATTGCCATCAGCCCACCGAGGGATGTGCCAATCACTACTACCTCGGGTATGTGAAGCAGGTCCAGCAGCGTGCGCATGTCGAGCACATACTGATCGGGGCGGTAGCGATCCGCATCGGTGTCGCGCGCGGAGCGACCCCGTCCGCGCTGATCAGGGCAGATCACACGATGGGTCTGTTGCAACGCATTGGCGAGTGTTACAAAGTCTTTGCTGTTGCGCGTCAACCCCGGCAAACACAGAATCACCGGCGCATCCGCTGTGGCAGAAGGGTAATCGCGCGCGTAGAGACGAAGGTCATCATCGCTCTGGTAAAAGACATCGATATAGTTCATGAGTGGAGACGAAAAGAATTAAAATGAAAAAAATTCGAAATGAGTAATGGACGAATAAAATGCGTGCAAGCAAGGTAGCGGCGCATCACACCGTCAGGGGTGGGAAACTTGATGCGTGAGAGCCAATGAAGATAACGCGAGACAATAGCAAGGCTGCGCGGCCTGTGAGCAGCCGCACGCCAAAATCGAGAGCGAAGCCGAAGCGGGCGACAGTAGGGCGACCACGCAAGGCGGACGGCATCATTGATGCTGCTGATCGTATTCTCGACGCCGCCGAAGATCTTTTTTCGAAGCGCGGCTTTGATGGCGTCACGATGCGCGAAGTGGCGATCCTGGCCAATGTCGATGCTGCGCTGGCGCACTATTATTTCGCGACCAAGCAAGGTTTGTTCGATGCAGTGCTTGAGCGTCGCGCTGAACTGGTTTTTTCTGAGCGCATGGAAGTTTTTGACACTTACGAAGCCACACATGGCGACAAAGCCACCGTTGAGGGCGCTGTTGCCGCGTTCGTGATTCCGTTGTTGGAACGCGCCCGCAATGGCGACGATGGCTGGAAGAATTACTTCCGCCTGATTGCGTTGGTCAACAATGATGCGTCCCATGTCGCTCCTTCCATCATGTCGTATTTCGATCCGCTCGTGCATCGGCTGATCACGGTTGTCAAGCGTGCGCTCCCGGATACCCGCGAGGAAGAATTGTTTTGGTGCTTTCATTTTTTGACCGGGGCACTCACACTTGCTCTTTCCCGTACGGGACGTCTGGACCGCGTCAGCGGCGGGCTCTGCCGCTCGGATGATCTCGCGTCGATTGAACCGCGCATGGTCGAATACTGTGCGGCCGGCTTCCGTAGCGTTTGCACGCAAGGCAAGAGGCCGACCACAAAGTAAATCCGACGACGTTGTTGCCGTCGCCGTTTACGTCAGAACTTCATTGTCACGGACGCTTTGACGATACGCGGATCGCCGTAGAAGGTCGTGATGGAGTTGGAGAAAGCGCCGAACGCATAGCCTGCTACCTTGTATCGCTTATCTGCCAGGTTGCGTCCATTCAGTGCGACCTGCAATTTGCTGTCCTTGCTGGTCCAGACCAGACCTGCATCCCACAGCGAGTAACCTTCCTGCACCAGTTGGACGTTTTGGGGTACGGCGGCATCAAGAGCAGCCGCGCCGCTCAGGCGCACAAACTCAAACTGATTCACCTTGCTCTTGTGGGAGAGCGTGCTTGACAATGCGAATCCACCGGCCCGGCCAAAAAAAGCCATCGGCCACTCGTATGTCGCCGTGATGCTGGCCGTGTTCTTCGGCGTGTTCTGGAATTCTGCAGCGCTTGCAACGTTGATGAGAGCTGCCGCAGCACCGGTCAGGCCATTGGCGACGATCCATTCTTTATACTTGGCGTCGATGTAACCTACCATGCCGCTCACTGTGAATGAGTCGGTCACACGTGCGAGCGCCTCGAGTTCGAAACCCTTAATATCGGCCTTGCCCGCATTGGTCACGTTTCCGGCGAAACCATTGACGTTTCCAGCAGCATCGAACGTAGGAACCGAACCTGGGATCTGCACGTTCGTATAGTCGGTGTAAAACACCGCTGCATTGGTCTGAAAGCGTCCGCTATTGAACGTGGATTTCAGGCCCATCTCGTAGGATTTGACCTCTTCCGGTTCAACGCCTTTTCGTTTTACAAGCGACAGCGCGCTGGTCGGGTTTCCGCCCAGATCCATACGTGGATCGAAGAATCCGCCCTTGAAACCCTCGGAATAAGACGCATAAAGATTGTGTTCAGGGGCAAACTTCCAGCCAAAGCCGATCTTGGGTGTGAACTTCGTATCGGTTCGATTCAGGTCGCTCTTGTTCAAATCCGTATTCGTCGCCAACCCAAACGCCGCTGGATTTCCAAGCGTCGGCGATCCCGTCAAGCCAAGGTAGTTTCTCTTGAAGATTCGCGCCTCGCGCTTATCGGTCGTGTAGCGTCCACCGAGGTTTACGTTGAAGGTATCGGTCACGCTATAGCTGAGATCGGCAAATGCGGCAGAGGTTTTCGTATCGATGTCGTCGAGTGTATAGAGGGAAAGTCCACCTGCAAGGTTGGCCAGGACGTCAAACTCATTGAACGCGTTTGCTTTCATGTAATACACACCAGCAACGCCTTGCCACTTCGAGCCTGTGTATGTGAATTGGAATTCCTGACTGAGCTGCTTGTTCTTGTAAATAGCGGGCGCTTCAAACAATGGCGTATTGAGCGAGTCGAAATCGATTGGTGCGAAGGATTTGTCTCCACGCGACGCGGTGATCGACTTGAATGACAGGGTCGGATCAATTGTCCAATCCACCAGCAGGGATTCGCCACGGGTGGTGACCTTTTGCGCGTTACCGAGTACCGAATAGAGATTGGCGCGCGTGTCGTACTTGCCTTCAAGCGGCGGCAGATTACCCGGTGCCGGACTCGGCGTCAGGCGATACCCTTGCTTGGGAAGCGAGTCATCAACTGTGCGATCTGCGGAAAAACGGATGAAAAGTGAGCTGTTCGGCGTGAATTCGGCGCTGATGCGACCTGCCAGAACTTCCTTGTTGTAGTTATCGTTTCCATTGACGACGTTTTTGCCAAAACCGTCCCGGTTAAATGAGGCAATGGTCCCGCCAATTTTCAGTGTGTCTGAAACCGGCACGCTACCTTTGACCACCAAATCCTTTTCGCTATAACTGCCGAACGTCGCTTTAACGCTCAATTCAGGTTTGTCTGCGAGCTTCCGCGTCACATATTTAATTGCGCCGCCGATGGTGTTGCGACCGTAGAGCGTGCCCTGCGGACCTCGCAGGACTTCGATGCGCGCCAGATCATAAATGTCGGAGAGTGCACCTTGTGGGCGCGCCAGATAAACATCGTCCAGATAAATGCCTACGCCCTGCTCGTATCCCGCCACTGGATCTTGTTGGCCGATACCGCGAATGAACGCAGTGAGTGTGGTGTTGGTTGCGCGAGAAGTTTTAAGGGTTGTATTCGGAATCAAGTCTGCCAAGCCGGTAATATCAGGAATCCCCGCCTTCTCCAGCGCAGCGCCAGAAAACGCTGTCACTGCACCTGGAACATCCTGTATCAGCTCTTCGCGCCGCCGCGCAGTCACCGTTACAACTTCGATTTTTTCGCTGTCGTCCGCCTTCGCGGGGGCGGGACTTGTTGGTGCCGCCTGCTGGGCTGATACCGAACCCGCGCCAACAAACATTGCGGCAATGGCAACACTCATGTATTTCAGTTTCATGGCTCTCTCCTCGTTAGTTTTTGGCAATACTTTTCGTAGAACTTGTCACACGACTTGTCGATTAAGGCAAAGTCACGGTAAAATTCATTAGTTGTTGAATTAATCGTAACAAAGATTTTGTGGAAGTGCAAGCCACCGCTCTTTTATTGCGGCAATATATTTGCCGGTTGGCATTTTTGATTAGGGAAAAACATGCAATTTCGATTTATGACGACACTGTTTTTTTTCGTGGCCACAATGTTCGTCACCACATTGGCGTTTGGCCAGACCAAGGAAATCCGTGTTGCGCTCGTTTACGACAAAACGGGACCACTTGAGGCGTACATGAAACAAACCCACACCGGCTTCATGATGGGATTGGATTACGCAACAGGTGGAACAATGTCGGTCGCTGGCAGAAAACTCAAAGTGATCGAACGCGACAGTCAGGGCAAACCTGACGTGGGCAAGGCCCAACTGGCGGCTGCTTATGCCGACGATAAAGCTGACCTTGGGGTTGCTGCTGCTGCATCTGGTAGCACCTTGGCCATGTTGCCAGTTGCTGAAGAATATAAAAAGATATTGCTGATTGAGCCAGCAGTTGCAGACGCCATTACCGGCGATAAATGGAACAAATACATCTTTCGTACCGGGAGGAACAGTTCGCAGGACGCTGTCTCGAATGCTGTCGCGCAAGACATTGCCGGGGTGAGCATTGCCACCCTCGGACAGGACAATGCGTTCGGACGCGACGGTGTGAAGGCCTTCAAGACCGCAATCAAGAAAGCCAAGCTCGTGTACGAAGAGTACTTACCTGCCGCGACGACTGACTTTACAGCAGGTGCCCAAAGAATCATCGACAAACTCAAGGATAAGCCGGGCCGTAAACTAATCTGGATTATCTGGGCCGGTGGCGGAAACCCGTTCAAGATTGCAGACTTGGATCTGAAACGCTACGGCATTGAGATCGTTACTGGCGGGAACACCTTGCCTGCGATGGCGATATACAAAAACTTTCCGGGGATGGAGGGCGCGACGTATTACTACTACGACATTCCAAAAAATCCAGTCAATGATGCGCTGGTGACGCGTCATACAGCGCAATTTAAAACGCCGCCGGATTTTTTTACTGCAGGCGGATTTGCGGCTGCGATGGCGGTGGTCACGGCACTTAAAAAAACCAACGGCGATACCAATACCGAAACGCTCATCGCTGCGATGGAGGGTATGTCCTTTGATACACCAAAAGGAAAAATGACGTTTCGGAAAGAGGATCATCAGGCATTGCAAAGTATGTACCACTTCAGAATAAAAGTTGATCCGGCACTTGCGTGGGCAGTTCCAGAACTGGTGCGCGAAATCAAGGCGGAGGAGATGAACCTGCCTATCCGCAACAAGCGCTGATAATGCGTCACTGGTGCTTTACGGACTGTCGGTACCTGCAGATCACGGCGGCGTCGAAATCGCACGTTGTAATCAATTTCAAAAAGGAGAAAGCCATGCGTGTCATTAGATCCTGCCTTGCCGTCAGCGCGTTAGCTTGCTTCGCGCACAGCGCAGCAGCGGCACCACTGCTGCAGCTCAATATCGATGTGTCGCAGACAACCGTGTCTGGCGCATCCTCCGGCGGTTACATGGCGGTGCAATTGCACGTCGCATACTCCTCAAGCTTCAAAAAAGGTGCGGGCGTCATTTCTGGCGGCCCATTCAATTGCGCCCAGGGGTCGGTAATCAGCGCGCTGACGCGTTGCCTGGGCAAGGTGTCCATTCCAGTATCGGAGTTGGTCGCGAGCACCAACCAATGGGCGAAGGATGGCCTGATCGATGCAACCGCCAATCTCGCCGGCTCGAAGGTGTACTTGTTTTCTGCGGCCAGCGACAGTGTCGTCAGCGAGGCGACGACCACTGCACTCCATGCGTACTATCAAAATTTCCTGCCGACAACGAATATCGTCCACAAAAAAGATATTCCGAGTGAGCATGGCTTTGTTACCGACCACTACGGCGCGTCGTGCCTCACCAAGGCAGCCCCATTCATTAACAACTGCAATTTCGATTTGGCTGGTGCGCTGCTGCAACACCTTTATGGCGCATTGAATGCCCGCAAGAGCGATGGCCTCGATGGCAAACTATTGGAGTTCGATCAATCCACCTTTGTGACCGGGCATGGCATGGGTGGGATTGGCTGGGTTTACGTTCCCAAATCCTGCTCGGCGACGACACCCTGCCGTGTGCATGTCGCCTTGCATGGCTGCCGGCAGAACACCACCGATGTCGGCCAGGAATTCGTGCGAAATGCCGGTTACAACCGCTGGGCGGACACCAATA
>JANOQY010000265.1:0-3471 GCA_031414995.1 Betaproteobacteria bacterium | reverse complement strand
CGGTTGGTTCGGATGCAATTTGGCGGTGAAAGCACTTCGCTGGACGTGGGCGACATGTGGTGGAGCGGTATCGGCGAAAACGGCTGGGGCATCAACATCGCGCAGCAAGGCGGCATGTTGTTTTCAGTCTGGTACACCTATGGAAGCGACGGAAAATCGCGGTGGTTTCCAATGCTTGGCGGAAGCTGGAGCAACAACATTTTTTCAGGCCCGCTATATAGCACCAACAGCTCGCGCTGGTTGGGCAGTGTCTACGATCCGACGGCCTTCAGGGCAGAGCAGATCGGCACCATGAGTTTGCGTTTTTCCGGCCCCGACGCAGCCCAGTTGAACTATGTATTTTCGTCGGGTCCGTTTGCGGGAACAAACCAGACCAAGTCAATCTCAAGAATGGTTTACTGACCGATGATGCCGCTAACCAGCTCAAACCCCGTTCCCCATATTCGCACCGCCAACATCGCAGACCTGCATGCGATTGTTCATGTCATCAACGTTGCCTTTCTCAGCGAGGCGTTTTGCGTCACCGGTGATCGCACCGATGCCGACGACATCCGTGCCCGCTTCGCGACAGGCATCTTTTTCGTGATCGACGATCCCTCAGATCGCACGCATCTGCTGGGTTCGGTGTTCTGCTCGGTTGAACATTCACGAGGCTATCTCGGGCTGCTATCAGTCGATCCAGCCGCGCGGGGAGAGGGATTGTCGCGCCTGCTGTTGACGACTGTGGAGCAGCATTGCCGCGAGGCTGGCTGTAACTTTCTCGATATCACCGTCGTCAACGCACGTGAGGATTTGTTTCCGTTTTATGGCAAGCTGGGTTTTGCGGGGTGTGATGTCTTGCCGTTTCCGGTACCGGAACGAGCACTGCAACCATTGCAATTGGTCAAGATGACCAAGCCGTTGGTTGCGCTGACGCAGATGACGCTCCCGCGCTAATTTAAGATTCAGAGAATTAGTGTAGCGGTATCATTTCAATCTCTTTCCTGCACCACAACCTACTTCCTAAGTCTCTACTCATGATCATTCTCGTCATCGGCCTCGTCTTGTTCCTCGGAGTGCATTCCATCCGCGTCTTCGCCGAAGATTGGCGCACCGCGCAGATTGCGCGACTCGGCGCGGGCAAGTGGAAGGGTTTGTATACCGTGATCTCGCTGGTTGGCTTCGTTTTGATCTGTTACGGCTACGGCCTGACGCGACAAACGCCGGTGGATTTGTGGATGCCACCGGTTTGGGCCAAGCACATCACAGCGTTACTCATGCTGCCGGTATTTATTTTGCTGGCTGCATCGAGCCCGAAACCCAGCCAGATCAAGGCGGCACTCAAACACCCGATGACGCTATCGGTCAAATTGTGGGCGGTAGCGCACCTGATTTCGAATGGCCGCCTCGGCGATGTGGTGTTGTTCGGCAGCTTCACGCTATGGGCCGCGTTGGTGTTCAGCGCAGCGCTCCGCCGTGATCGCACGCAGGGTTTGACGTATGCGGCCGTCGGCATCAAGAGCGACATCATCGCAGTCGTCAACGGGATTGTTGTGTATGTCGTGTTTGCGCTTTTCCTGCATGCTTGGCTGATCGGGGTGCGGCCGTTTGGTTGAATCATTTTGAAGCGTGAAAGGTGCTAAAAATAATAAAGGCCATCGCTCATGCACCCCGAAGACCTTGAAAAACTGGTGACATGGCAAATGCCATTCGGCAAATTCAAAGGTCGCCTGCTCGCCGATTTACCCGGCAACTACCTGCACTGGTTTGCCCGTAAAGGCTTCCCGGAAGACGAGCTTGGCCGACTGCTCAATTTGATGCGCGAAATTGATCACAACGGCTTGTCGTACCTTCTCGATCCGTTGAGGCGGCGTTAACGCGCGAAATGCATTGCGCATGCGACGAAATACTACATATGCTTGAACAGGTGTTGATAAGCGCGCGAGACGGGCAGCGGTTTGCTGTGCCCTTTCAGGTTGACGCTCATGCGGCCTTCGCCGTCGCGGCGGGTGGATGTCACAAAACGCAGATTCACCACCGTGCCGCGATGAATTTGCCAGAAGTGCTCAGTATCCAGCGCGCGAATTAGTTCGGACAATGGCTTGCCGATGAGGTGTTCGCCATTGGTGGTTTGCACCACGGTGTATTTGTCGTCGCTCTGAAAGAACATCACTTCATCGACAGCGATCTGGTAGGTGGTGTCACCACGATTGGCGCGTATCCAGCGCAGCGTACTTCCGTCGCCAGATTCGCCCTCCCGTGCACGCGAGAGCAAGTTCAACAGTTGCGCGATATCCGGCGTCGGTGCGCTATCGGCAAACGATTTGCGCAGACGCGTCACCGATTGTAGAAGACGCGTATCAGCGACCGGCTTCAATACATAATCCACCGCCTCGCTTTCAAACGCATCCACCGCGTATTGATCGAACGCGGTGACGAATACAACGCGGGTGTCGGTTTCAATACCCTGCGCGACCTCGATACCCGTCTGGCCGGGCATCTTGATATCGAGAAAGGCGACGTCGGGTGCGATGCTGGCGATCAATTCTGCCGCCTCGTTGCCATTGCCTGCCTCGCCAACGATGGTCAACTCTGGCCACAGTGCGGCGAGTTTTTCGCGCAGATGTTCGCGCAACAAGGGTTCGTCGTCGGCAATTATCGCGGTCAAGGCGTTCTTCATACGGGCTATCACTTTCGTTCTCGTAGGCACTCACGCGCCCGCGCCAGCGGGCTTGCGCGTCTCGCGGCGTTGAAGAGAAGCAGTTCTCTTCAACGAAGCCCCGCAATACGTGTCATCAGCGATCATTGCGGTGGTCATGGCGCACTCCCCGGCACTCTCTCTGGCAGTGGCACAGAAATACGGATGCGCGTACCCGGATTTGCATCAGCGATATCGAGCGTCGCGCAACCATCGTAAAGCACCGCGAGCCGTTCACGCAGATTGGATAAACCGACACCGGTGCCTTTGCTATCGGCATGGTCAGAGAAACCAAGGCCATTGTCTTCCACCGTCACCAACATGCGCCCGTCCTCAATACGTGCGTCGACAACGATCGTACCACCCTCGATTTTGGGCTCCAGGCCGTGCTTGATTGCATTCTCGACCATCGGCTGCAGGAGCATTGGTGCCAGGGGTACTGAGGCAAGCTCCGGTGACAGGTTAAGCGTGTATTGCAGGCGATCAGCCATGCGAATCTTGATGAGATCGAGATAGTGGCGCACCAGAGTGAACTCCTGCTGCACTGTACCTTCTTGTGAGCGACTCGCAGACAGCGATTCGCGCAGGTAGGCGATGAAATTGTCCATCATCAGGCTCGCCTTGTCGGGTGCGCGCGTGATCAGGCTTTGAATGTTGGCCAGCGTGTTGAACAGGAAATGTGGCTCGATCTGGGCTTGCAACATGCGCATTTGCGCTTGTACGAGTTGTTTTTCGCGCGAAACCACTTTCAGATTTTCTCGCGCCATGAGCTCATCGACTTTTCTTTCCTCCCA
>JANOQY010000264.1:0-40685 GCA_031414995.1 Betaproteobacteria bacterium | reverse complement strand
CAATCAAGCGCAGAACCCGTACTGATAGACGCGCCACTGGTACGCAAATACGATAAGCCGGGACCGCGCTATACGTCGTATCCAACAGCGGATCGCTTTATCGAGGCCTACGACAACCGCGCTCACCAAACCACGCTGCATCAGCGCAACGTTGCATGGGGACCGGCGGCAAACATGCAGCCCTTGTCATTGTACGTGCACGTGCCCTTCTGCAACACCATTTGCTATTACTGTGGCTGCAACAAAGTGGTGACCAAAGATCATGGTCGCAGCGCCAAGTACCTGCGCTATCTTGAGCGTGAATTTAGTCTGGTCGCCAGCATGCTGGAGGGCAACCGTCGTGCAGAGCAGGTGCACTTGGGTGGCGGCACACCTACTTTTCTTTCATCGGAGGAACTGCGCACCCTGATGCGCCAGCTAGGTGAGCACTTCGAACTGCTGCCGGGTGAATACGCGGTTGAAATAGACCCACGCACGGTAGACGACGAAAAAATCGCTGCACTCGGCCAGTTGGGGTTCAATCGTATGAGCCTCGGTGTGCAGGACTTCAACGCCGACGTTCAAAAGGCCGTCAATCGCATACAAAGCGAGGAGGAGACCACTCGGACGATCGAAGTGGCGCGCAAGCATGGCGTCACTTCGATCAACGTCGACCTGATCTACGGGCTGCCCCTGCAGACGGTATTTGGCTTCGATCACACGCTAGACCGCGTGTTGGCGCTGAAACCCGACCGCATCGCGCTATACAGCTATGCCCATCTGCCCAATATGTTCAAGCCGCAGCGGCGCATCAATCCTGCCGATTTGCCATCGGCCGAAGCGAAGCTGCAGATCATGACGCACGCTATCCACAAGCTGACGCAAGCGGGATATGTATTTATCGGCATGGATCATTTCGCCCTGCCGCACGATGAACTGGCCGTCGCCGCGCGACACGCAGGCCTGCATCGCAATTTCCAGGGCTACTCAACGCATGCCGACAGCGACCTGATTGCTTTCGGCATCTCTGCAATCAGCAAAGTGGGCGCAACGTATAGCCAGAACGTAAAAACGCTGGATGAGTATTATGATCGCCTTGACCGCGCTGCGTTGCCGGTGCTGCGTGGCATAGAGCTCACCGCTGACGACCTGCTGCGCCGTGCGGTCATCCAGTCGATCATGTGCCATTTTGAGCTGGCCATCGAGTCAATTGAAATCGCCCACCTGATTCGGTTCGACGAATACTTCGCCGACGAGCTGGTGCGTTTGCAGGAACTGGCCGACGAGGGGTTGGTGACGCTGGAACCCGGCTGGATCACGGTCACGCCGCGCGGTCGGCTGCTGGTACGCACGATTGCGATGGTGTTTGATCGCTACCTGTCGCGCGGCGAGCAGCGTGAGCGCTTTTCCAAAGTGATCTGAAGTCCGCACCTGATGGAGGCGCAATTCGCAGTCTGGGCATTGCCGCTGACGGCTTTTACCACCGGCTTTCTGGGCAGCGTGCATTGCTTGGGTATGTGCGGCGGCATATCGGCGACCGTGGCGCTGGCGTCGCCGTTGCCTGTGGCGCGCCCTGCACGTGATGGTCTGACCACGACAATACCGATTGCGATTGCATTCAACGCTGCACCTATATTTTCCCGCGCGGTCACATCGGCATCGCGATTCGCGACTGAAACCAATGTGCTCGCGTTCAACGCCGGCAGAATCGCGAGTTACGCACTTGCCGGTGCCATGGCGGGAACGCTGGGCGGCGCGCTCGCAGGGTTCGATCAGGCATGGGTGATCAGCGGAACAATGCCGATGCGGCTGGCGTTGTTCGTATTCGCCAACCTGATGATCATGTTTACCGGCCTGACCCTGATGGGGTTGCCGCAATTACTCGCGCCGTTGGAACGCGCAGGCGGTCACCTCTGGAAGCACCTCTCGCCTTGGTCGCGTCGATTCCTGCCGCTGCGCTCGCCCGCGCATGCCGCCGCGTTTGGCGCGCTGTGGGGATGGATTCCCTGCGGCATGGTTTATGCCATGCTGCTCACCGCCATGAGTGCCGGTAGTGCTGCCAGTGGGGCAATGACAATGCTTGCGTTTGGCGTGGGCACGCTGCCTGCCATGGTTGCCGCAGGATGGTCGGCAGGTCGCTTGCGCGGCTGGACGCGCAATTCGCGTGTGCGTCTTGCGGCCGGCCTCGCCGTGGTGGCGATGGGCGCATTTGGACTAGCGCGTCTGGGCACCTTTGAGCAACTGCAATCGTTCGGTGCCTTCTGTACGTCTTTGATGACGACCGCAATCAGCGGCTCGACAGCGCCGTGAATGCGATCGTCTCAGCGCTGAAAGCCGACACGCTTGCTGACCGCGCCTCGGCGCGACGTGATGCCAGCACTGCCTGCTTCCATTGTGGCTTGCCCGTGTCGACAGGTGAACGCTATCGCATCCGCTTCGACGGAAAAGTGCAGCCGCTTTGCTGCGTTGGCTGCGAGGCAGTCGCAACGACGATCCTCGATGCCGGACTCGATGCGTACTACCGTGAGCGCACGGCGGTGCCGGAAACCACGCCCGCTGCGCCACGTACGAATGTGGACGCGCTGTTCGACTTGCATGCGATCCAGGCGCAATACGTAAAAGCGCCAGACGCCGACACACGTTCAGTGGATCTCTACATCGATGGCATTACCTGCAGCGCGTGTGTGTGGCTGGCAGAATCGGCACTGGCGAAAACGCGCGGCGTCACGCAGGTATCGGTCAATCAGGTGACGCACCGTGCGACGGTTGTGTGGCGTGTCGGTGAAAGCTCATTGCGCGAAGTGTTGAATACGCTGACGCGCGTCGGCTTGGGAGGGCAGCCTTCCGTCGCAGCCAACGACTTCGCCGCCCGTCGCAAAGCGCGTCGTCACGCGCTCATTGAACTGGGTGTTGCACTTTTGTCGATGATGCAGGTGATGATGTTCACCCTGCCCCTGTATTTTTCGACGGCTGACGATGTCAGTGAAGAAGCCCGGCTATTGATGGGCTGGGCCGCGCTGGTGCTCACGCTACCGGCCATTCTTTATTCGGCGCGCAAATTCTTCAGCGGTGCCTGGCGCGATCTGCGTAACCGCCGCGTGAGCATGGACTTGCCGGTCACACTTGCCATCGTCGCCACGTTCGGCGCGAGTTGTATCGCATTGTTTCAAGGCACCGGTGTGATGTATTTCGATTCGATTTCGATGTTTATTTTCCTGCTTCTTTCGGCGCGCTACCTGGAATCGTGGGCGCGCGAATCTTCCCTGACGTTGATCGAGCGGCTGACCAACGCCGCACCGGCTGCGGCGTTTTTGGTGCCGATGTATCCGCAGGCGCGCGATGGAAATACGGTGGCCGTGGCAGCGCTAAGCGCCGGACAGGTAATCCGCGTCGCCACCGGCGAAATGGTCGCTGCGGATGGCATGATCGTCGAAGGTGCCAGCGATTTCGACGAGTCACTATTGTCCGGCGAGTCGCATCCGATTAAGCGCGGCGTCTGTGACCCGCTGATGGGCGGCTCGCTCAATCTGGGCGGGCCGGTGTTTATGCGCGTGACCCGCACCGGCGATAAATCAGCCGCTGCGATGCTGCGCGGTTTGACCGAACAGGCACTGGCATCCAGGCCGAGGCTCTCCGCACTGTCCGATCGCGTGGCGCGCTGGATTGCGCCTGTCACGCTGGGCTTGTCTTTGCTATCGGCACTGCTGTGGCTGGCAATCGACCCGGCAATGAGTTTTCCCGTTGCGGTCGCCGTACTTGCTGTGACCTGCCCGTGTGCGCTGGCACTCGCCGTCCCCGCCGCACAGGCTCTCGCGACCACGCGTCTCGCGCGCGAAGGATTGCTTGTCGTGCGTGCGGATACGCTGGATAAAATCGCTCGCGCCACCGATATCGTTTTCGACAAGACAGGTACCGTTACGACAGGTCATATCACGATAGAAGCCATCGACCTGCTCGGTTCGCTCGATCGCGGGCAGGTGCTGGCCGCAGCAGCCGCGCTTGAAGCGGGCTCCTTGCATCCGATTGCACGCGCTCTGCACCGCTTGTCGCGCCACAATATCGTCGGGGCGTCGCCTGCTGCAATCGCCACAAAACTGCATAACGTCGCTGGTGACGGTGTGGAAGGTGATATCGAGCTCACCACTTGGCGACTGGGGCATGAGCTTTTTGTTCAGCAATTGGTCGGCCATGCCGCACCGGCACTGGATGGGTCGAACGGCTCGCTGTTCTTGGGCCGACGCGGCGAATGGCTGGCAGCGTTCTCACTTTCCGATCCACTAAAAGCCGATGCCCGCGACACCATTACTACATTGCGTAAACACGGTCTGACGACGCATTTACTGTCGGGTGACCGGCATGATTTTGTCGGGCAGGTCGGCGCGGCGCTGAACATCGAAACCTCAAACGTCAGGGCGCGTCAGACGCCGCAGCAAAAACTTGACTACGCCACCAGCTTGAAACTGCACGGTGCGCAACTCATCGCGGTCGGCGATGGGGTCAACGACGCACCCTTACTGGGACGAGCGGATGTATCGATTGCCATCGGCAGCGGTGCAGATCTCACGCGCCTCACGGCAGATGCGGTGTTGCTGTCGCCTAACTTGCAGCCGCTGATCACCGCACAAATGGTCGCACGCAAGTTGGTGCGCATCATTCACCAGAATTTTTACTGGGCCATTGCCTACAACCTCATCGCCATCCCGCTAGCCGTGATGGGAAAGATTTCGCCTGCGGAAGCCGCCATCGGCATGGCGCTTAGCTCGCTGGCGGTGGTCGGCAATTCCCTGCGCCTGATGCGACGCAATTTGGCAACTAAGCGGACTGGCTGAGCGTGGAAATTCTCATCCTGCTTATTCCACTCAGCGTGGTGTTGGCACTCCTCATCGGTGTCGCATTCTGGTGGTCGGCCGAGAGCGGTCAGTTCGATGATCTCCACGGGCCGGGGCAGCGCATTCTGATGGACGAGGACAGACCGCCAAACGAAGTGAATACGCCACAGCCGCCGGAAAGCTAAGTGGGTCACCAGCACGTGGCATTGCGAATAAATTCACAAACTCAAGCACTGGCGAGCCTCTCCATCCGTTTCTGGCCTGCAATGCCCGCCCACCCTCATCCCTAACCCTTCTCCCGTTTCGGGAGAAGGGAACAGTTTGCTCCCCTCTCCCCACCGGGAGAGGGGTCGGGGGTGAGGTGGCGATCTGCACTTTTCACTCACTTAGCGATGCCTTTCATTTGATCCACATCAAATCGCGTTTTCTTCACGATGCCAACATCACGGTGTCGCACAAAAACTCAACAAAAGGAACTGAGCATGCAGGCAGAAGCTGCAACCTATAACTACAAGGTGGTCAGGCAATTTGCCATCATGACTGTCGTCTGGGGCATCGTTGGCATGCTCGTTGGCGTCATCATCGCCGCGCAACTGGTCTGGCCCGACCTGACCTTCGGTATATCGTGGCTCTCTTACGGGCGTCTGCGCCCACTCCACACCAACGCTGTCATCTTCGCTTTCGGTGGCTGTGGATTATTTGCGACTTCATATTACGTCGTGCAACGTACGTGTCAGGTACGGCTCATCTCAGACAAGATGGCCGCGCTCACGTTCTGGGGCTGGCAACTGGTGATCGTGCTTGCGGCGATTACGCTACCGCTCGGCATCAATACGAGCAAGGAATACGCGGAGTTGGAATGGCCGATTGACATCCTCATCACCATTGTCTGGGTTGCGTACGCCTTCACGTTTTTTGGCACCATCGTCAAGCGCAAAGTGCCGCACATTTACGTTGCGAACTGGTTCTTTGGTGGGTACATCCTGACAATCGCGTTACTGCATATCGTTAATAGCGCTGCCATGCCGGCAAGTTTCTGGAAATCCTACTCTGCCTATGCGGGCGTACAGGACGCGATGGTGCAATGGTGGTACGGCCACAACGCGGTGGGCTTTTTCCTCACCGCCGGTTTTCTCGGCATCATGTATTACTTCGTACCCAAGCAAGCGGGGCGTCCCATCTATTCGTATCGTCTGTCGGTGGTGCACTTCTGGGCGCTGATCTTCACCTATATGTGGGCAGGCCCGCACCATCTGCACTACACCGCCCTGCCAGACTGGGCGCAATCGCTGGGCATGGTGTTCTCGTTGATCCTGCTGGCACCAAGCTGGGGCGGCATGATCAACGGCATCATGACGCTCTCGGGCGCGTGGCACAAACTGCGCGACGACCCGATACTAAAATTCCTCATCGTCTCGTTGTCCTTCTACGGCATGGCCACGTTCGAAGGGCCGATGATGTCGATCAAGACCGTAAATGCGCTGTCGCATTACACCGACTGGACCGTTGGCCACGTACATGCCGGTGCACTGGGCTGGGTGGCTTTCATCACCATCGGCGCGATGTATTACCTCATCCCGCGTCTCTGGGGCCGTAACGCCATGTACAGCATCCGCCTGATCAGCCTGCATTTCTGGATCGCCACGGCGGGCATCGTGCTCTATATCACTTCGCTCTGGATCGCCGGTGTCATGCAGGGCCTGATGTGGCGCGCCGTGAATTCGGACGGTACGTTGACGTACAGCTTCGTCGAAAGTGTGAAAGCGAGCTATCCGTATTGGACCATCCGTCTCGTTGGCGGGACGATGTTCTTCTCCGGCATGCTGATCATGGCCTACAACGTGTTCAAGACAGTCAAACTGGGCAAGGCGGTTGATGCGCCGATTCCTGCAATCAACCACGTCGCGCCTGTCGCCCCGGTGGGTGCGGCAGCGATTGTGCAAGGAGCCTGAGCGATGAAGTTCTCACATGAAACCCTCGAGAAAAATATTGGGCTGATGGCCGTGCTGGTGGTATTGGTGATCAGCGTCGGCGGGCTGGTCGAAATCGTACCGTTGTTCTTTCAGAAATCATTGACCGAACCGGTGGCCGGACTGAAACCTTATACCGCGCTGCAATTGGCTGGCCGCGATGTTTACCAGCGGGAAGGGTGCTACAACTGCCACTCCCAGATGATCCGGCCGTTTCGCGCCGAGACCGAGCGTTACGGTCACTATTCGGTCGCCGGTGAATTTGTTTACGACCATCCATTCCAGTGGGGCAGCAAGCGTACCGGGCCAGATCTGCATCGCGTCGGTGGGCGCTACAGTGACGACTGGCATCGTTTGCATCTGCGCCAACCGCGCGACCTGGTACCAGAATCGAATATGCCCGCCTATCCGTGGCTGGCAACCACGATGCTCGACCCGAGCGAGCGTGCACCGCGAATGACGGCGCTGTCACGTGTCGGTGTGCCATACACCAAGGAAGAAATCGACAAGGCCGCCGAGGACGTCAAAGGAAAAACCGAAGAAGACGCCGTGGTTGCGTATCTACAGATACTCGGCACCGCACTGAAGAATGTGAAATAGCCATGGACATTAACGACCTTCGCACCATCGTCACGACAATCTCGTTCATCGTCTTCGCGGGCATCGTCTACTGGGCTTACAGCAGCCGGCAGCGTGCGCGGTTTGACGAGGCGGCTAACCTGCCGTTTGCCGATTCCGACGTGCCCGGCAATACGGATGCCGAACAAACGTCGAAATTCCCAGCACGCAAACTGGAAGGCCGATCATGAGCGATTTCGTTTCGAACTTCTGGCATTGGTATGTCGCCGTAATTTCTGTGGTCAGTATTCTCGGCTGCGCGGTGTTGTTGTATTCGCAAAGCATGACGCGCCCGGCGAAGGGGCAGAAAGTCGAGTTGCACGGCCACGTCTGGGACGAGGATCTCACGGAGTACAACAATCCGCTTCCCCGCTGGTGGGCGTGGTTGTTCTACATCACCATCGTGTTCTCACTCGGCTATCTGGCCGTCTACCCCGGTCTCGGTAATTTTGGCGGCACGTTCAACTGGACATCGACCAACGAGTACGAAGCGGAGATCAAGCAGGCGAATGCCGAGTACGCGCCGCTATTCGATAAATACCTCAAGGTCGATATCGCCACGCTCGCAAAAGACGCGAAAGCCAACGCCATGGGGCAGCGCCTGTTCCTCAACGATTGTGCGCAGTGCCACGGCTCTGACGCGGGCGGCGCCAAAGGCTTTCCCAGTCTGCGCGACAAGGATTGGCTCTATGGCGGCGATCCGGCAACCATCGAAACTTCTATCCTTGGTGGCCGCAATGGCGTGATGCCGGCACTTGGCGCTGCCATTGGCGGTGAGCCCGGCATCAAGGAAGTGGCCAACTACGTACGTTCGCTATCGGGCTTGAAACATGATGCCAAACTGGCCGAAGCGGGCAAGGCGAAGTTCGCGATTTGTGCTGCGTGCCATGGCGCAGAGGCCAAGGGTAATCCGGCCATGGGCGCGCCCAATCTCACCGATGCGATTTGGCTCTACGGTAACTCTGAAGAAACTATTACCGAGACAATCCGCAACGGACGCAACAATATGATGCCGGCACAAAAAGAACGCTTGGGAGAGGCAAAAATCCATTTGCTGGCAGCATACGTTTACAGTCTGGGCGGTGGCGAGCCCGCACCAGTTGCCGCGATACCTGCTGCCGCTTCGGCGCCGGCAAAATAAGCGCACCCGTTGGCCACCCGCTCCAAAGTCATCCCGATTCTCGCCGCCCCTGAATTCGAACAGGAGCAGGCGCTTTATGAGGTGCGCAAGAAAATCTACCCGCGCGCAGTGACCGGGTGGTTTGCCAAATGGCGCTGGACGCTGGTGTGGGTGACGCAGCTGGTGTTCTACGTGTCGCCGTGGCTGTCGTGGAACGGGCGGCAGGCCGTGCTGTTCGATCTCGCTGCGCGCAAGTTCTATATTTTCGGCATTGTATTCTGGCCACAGGATTTTATTTACCTCGCCATCCTGCTGCTCATCTGCGCGTATTCGCTGTTCCTGTTCACCGCCGTGGCCGGACGTCTTTGGTGCGGCTACGCGTGCCCGCAGACGGTCTATACCGAAATATTTCTATGGATCGAGCGCGCAATCGAAGGCGACCGTGTCGCACAAATGCGTCTCGACGGCAGCGGATTGTCAACGCGCAAGGTGGCGTTGAAGTCGGCCAAGCATGCGGTGTGGATCGCGCTCTCACTATGGACAGGCTTTACTTTCGTCGGCTATTTCACGGCCATTGCCGACCTTGGCCGCGAAGTCATCACCTGGACGCTCGGCCCATGGGAGACCTTCTGGTTATTCTTTTATGGTCTGGCCACCTACGGCAACGCAGGCTGGATGCGCGAGCAGGTGTGCAAATACATGTGCCCTTACGCACGCTTTCAGGGCGTGATGTTCGACCGCGATACGCTGGTCGTGGCCTACGATGAGGAGCGTGGTGAACCGCGTGGGCCACGTTCAAAAAAAGCCGACACCAAGGCGCTGGGGATTGGCGATTGTGTCGACTGTGAAATCTGTGTGCAGGTTTGCCCAACGGGTATCGATATCCGTCAGGGTCAGCAGTACGAATGTATCGGCTGCACTGCCTGTATTGATGGCTGCAACCAGGTGATGGACAAGATGGGTTATCCGCCCGGGTTGATTCGTTATGCCTCGCTCAATGGCGTCAGCCAGCATCTGGGCTGGAAGGAGATGGTGCGGCGGGTATTTCGCCCACGTGTACTGCTCTATACCGCCGTCTTGTGGGCGATCATTATTGCAACCGGCATCAGTCTGTATTTTCGCTCGCCGGTCAAAGTCGACGTGATTCGTGATCGCAATGCTTTGTCGCGCGAGGTCGCCGACGGGCAGATCGAAAACGTCTACCGCCTGCAGATCATGAATACGCAGGAACGGTCACGCAAGCTCGTCATCACCGCGTCCGGCATCGAGGAGCTTAAGGTTGGCGGTGTGACGATACCCATAGAAATCGGGGCAACCTCCACGCAAATGTTCACTGTCAATTTGCGCGCGCCTGCCGAGAAGGTGCAAAAAGGTTCTAACCGCATTGCGTTTCACATCCTGTCGTTGGATGCAGCCGACGGCGCGGATGATTTTTCGCTGCGCGAGAAATCCATTTTCTTTAAACGCTGAGGAGTCACCATGATCACTGCCAACACCGTTGGTCCGACCCCGTGGTATCGCGAACCGTGGCCCTGGCTGCTGATGGCAGGCCCGGCGATTGTCGTCGTGGCCGGATTCGTGACGCTGGCTTTTGCGATCCAGAGTTCCGACGGCCTGGTCGCCGATGATTATTACAAACAGGGCAAAGCCATCAACATGACCCTCACGCGCGATGCGCAGGCGCGATCGCTGGGTTATCGTGCCCAACTCGATCTGAACGCAAACGGCCAGGTCGCACTCAGGTTTGAAGATGCCTTGCCGGCGGCGAGTGGATTGAAGCTCACGCTGCATCACCCAACGCGCGCCGGGTTTGATCGCGAAATCCTCCTGCGGCGCGTGGCGGACACCAGCTACACGGCGGTAATGCCACCGATCGATGCCTCGCGCTGGAGCATGACGCTTGAAGATGAAGCGCGTACGTGGCGGCTCACGGGCGACTGGAACGCCGGTGAGAAAATCGTTCAGTTGGGCAAACGACCATAAACCCGAAAGGCAAGGGAGCACGCGCATGACCAGATACCTGATGTGGGTGCTGTGGCCGTCATTCATTGCGGCGGGAATGGGCGTGGGCATACTTTTCACGTTGGTCGATCCGACCGAACTGGTGGTGCTCGGCCAAACGCTGCATGCGAGCCGCACGGCGGTGTACACGCTCGGGTTTTTTATTCTCTGGGCGATTTGTGCGGTGGCGAGCGCGTTGAGCTGCTACTTGTTGGTGACTTCAAATGCGGACAAGAGTTAGATTGCCAAACTCCAGCATTGGCGGGCCTTAACGGGCATTTTTGCGGAGTTATGTACTTGACAAACGCAGATTGGTTCGGCATACTGATGTCTCATTAGGAGACACACCATGCTTACCGAGCCCCGTTTTCAATCTGAAGAAGCTGCCCGCGAACACCTTGAGGCCACTCGTTGGCCCAATGGCGCGGAGTGCCCGCATTGCGGTGGTACGGAGCGCAATGTACGCATTCAAGGCGGGCGCGCTGGCTTGTGGTTTTGTGGCGATTGCCGCACGCAATTTACAGTGACGGTCGGGACGGTGTTCGAGCGTTCCAAGGTGCCTTTGCACAAATGGCTTTTGGCGAATCATCTGATTTGCTCCTCTAAAAAAGGCATGAGCGCACATCAACTGCACCGCATGCTTGGCGTGACGTATAAAACTGCTTGGTTCATGGCGCATCGCATCCGCGAAGCGATGGTTCCCGCTGCGTCCGGCCCAATGGGTTCAGGCGGTAAGATCGTTGAAGCCGACGAAACGTATTGGGGCAATAGCAATCGTTCCGCCGCTGCGAAGGCAACCAAGAAACGCTTGGGACACTTCAACGGGCAGGACAAACAAAAAATCGTGTCACTGGTTGAACGCGATGGTTCTGTGCGCTCGTTTCATATTGCAACCGTTACCGGCTTCACGTTGAAAGATGTACTCACCAAAAACATTTGCCCTACCGCAAACCTCATGACGGATGATGCTCACTACTACCGTCGTATCGGTCGCGGCTTTGCTTCTCATCAATCGGTGAACCACTCGCAAGGTGAGTACGCTCGCGGCAATGTCACAACCAACACCGTTGAAGGTTTCTTTTCGATTCTCAAGCGCGGGCTTGTCGGCACGTTCCATCACGTTGCCCCGAAACATCTGGGACGCTATTGCACGGAGTTTGATTTTCGCTACAACACGCGCACCGCAATGGGTTTCACTGATGCAGAACGCGCGCAACTGGCGCTTAAAGGCATCAGCGGAAAACGCCTGACCTATCGGCGGACTAAAGAATCGCAAGCCTCCGCGTAAAGACGAACCCACCTAAGCAGTGGGTTTTTCTTTTGGCGTATCCTGTTCGTTGCTGAAGGGGATAACGCATTCCAGTTTGCCCAGCACCTTAAACGACGCCCTGATTTCCTCAGCTCGCTTTTCTGCATCTGCATCGTTTTCTGCAAAAATATTCAGCGCCCAGCGTTGGCCGTCGTGTTCGTATTCACCGCAATATTCATTCATAGGAGAACTCCATGTTGCGTTTTGAAATGTATCAAGAGACTCAAGGCATTCTTAACAGCATCAAAAATGACGCTAAGCCGCGCGACTGGCGCTGGCGGCTCATCGGAAAGAACGGCGAACCGATTGCCAATGGTGGCGAGGGATACCGCAACAAGGCGGACTGTCTGCACGGGATCGACCTTGTAAAAGGAACCAACGCTTCAACGCCAGTAAAGGAAGTTTGAATATGTACACGGAAATTTCCGCAGCGTTCACGAGCATCAATGCGCTAACCACTCTTCTCAAGTCCGCGCAGAGTCTTGGCAATTACAATGAGATTGTCGCCGCAGTTTCCGAGGTAAATGCCAAGCTGATATTGGCTCAGACAGGGGCGCTCGCCGGTCTTGAGAAACAGCAAGCGCAATCTAGCCAAATAGACGAACTTGAAAAGCAGTTGGTGAAACTGAAAAACTGGGAAGCAGAGGCGAGTAATTACGAAACATTTCAAGTCGCCCGAGGTTTGTTTGCTTATGTAATCAAGGGTAATGTGCAACCGATGACATCCACTCAAAAGCTTTGCAGCAATTGCTTCCACAAACAGATTAAATCTTTCTTGCAGGAAGCTAGGGAAAGAACGCCTCCCCGCAATTACAGATTGACTTGTCATATCTGCAACTCAAAAGATGAGTTCCACGAATACATAGACTGCTCCTAGAAATAAAAAACCGGCTCAAGGCCGGTTTGGTGTTGTTTGAAAATGACCGGCTACTTGCCGGTTTTCTTTTTCTTGGTTGCCGATTTCGGCTTGTGCGGAGTCGGCGGCGTATTCAACATACGGCGCAAAACTTCATTCTCATCTGGCATCTTTGCTTGTCCGGCTGGCGCATTCTTGCTCATGCTGCGAGTCTCCTAAATACGGCTTCCGAACGCGAAAAAGGCACAACGATTGCGCCCAGTTGAAGCAGCTCCAGATCGCCGACCGGCCACGAGTCCTCATCGTCATAAACGATACGCTGCTCAAGTTTTTCGTAGCCCGCGCCCCTTACGTCCAAGTTCGCTACAACGCGAGCGTTGATTGAGTTTGCATCATGAATCACTGCATCAACAACTAACCGCCGTCCAGCAGACAACACAATCACATTTTCAAAGCTATGCGGCTTGTTACTCTTGCCCACAATTTGCGCTTCGTGTGGCTTGTTCTGTTCAAACGCATGATTTAAAAATTCTTTTACTATCTTCTTAAAATCTTTTTTGCGTTTGATTTTGGTGTGCGAAAAAAGCCAATTGGAAACATCTTTAGCTGCATTAGCTACGAGCAAAATAGCCACTGGCAAAGATTCGCGCGAAGCGTTCGGCGAATACAGAACGCCATTGCTATAGTTCAAGCCATGCGATCCAGCTAAACGCTCCAGCGCTTGTTTGGAATGCGTAACGTTAGCGCCTGAGCTAATTAATTCGTCAATTGCTCCACCTTCGTCAGACACAACGAAGCTATCGCCCATACCGCGCACCACCACTTGCACAAGCCCGTTTGATGGGTACATGCAATGAGTCGTTACGCGAACACCATCAGAGATTTCCTCAATCTGAGAAACCTCTTTAAGTGCCACATGGATTGTTTCTATGATGCTCAAAATAAAGTCGTCCTTGTTGGGAGTTCGATTCTGTGGCTCCCCGGAAGTTCTATTCTGTACTCTGTGCAGAACCAGCGCAAGGCGCTATCGAAACTTCTGATATTTGTCGGTATTTCATACGCATTGTGCAGCTTCGGTGCCAATGTGGCGGAATAGAAGAACCGCTTATTGTCGTCCCAGGCGTGCAGGTGCGGGCCTTTGACGATTGCTTTTAACCCTTCTGTTTCCTCCGCGTGGGCATTTGGATGGATACATGCAAGCTCAAAATCCAATCGGCAAATTGAAGGCTCAAACAGTATTGCGATTCTGAACTTGAGGCTGGGGCTATTGGGGTATGCCTGCACCATCAGAGATTGGCCGCGTTGCTCGCCAGCAACCTCCAGCGGCAGTTTAATGATCCATTCGTTAAGCCCTTGCTCGCGACCTTCGCGCCACGTCGGCGGCTCATCGGCACCAATCAGCCGCTTATCCATAGCGACAAAGGCGTCGATTGCCGCAACGAGAACGAGGTTTGGCTTTGGCTTGCGCATAAGGTTTTTTTGATTGTTTGAGAGATACTAAGGCATCTCTCAAAACACGCCAAGCACTGTTGCTCCGACGCACATACCAGTGTGCGCCTAATATCTGCGTTTGTCACCTACCCAACTCCGCGTTTTCCATCCAGAAGCCGCGCCAGACCTAGACTTTTATATTTTCAACATTGTGGGCAAAGCGTAGCGGTCCCACCCTTGCGCTTAGGCGTGACCGCCCACGTAAATCGCAGTTGCGAAAAAAACAATCATCAAAACGGGGAACGCACCGCCCGCAATTCTTGCGACCATAAAAGTGCCACGGACAAAGAAGGGATAGTTGTCCATATCCTCTGGATACTTGGCCCACGGAACAAAATACTTAGTCCGTAGGAGTCGCGGGCCGGACGTATTGCCAAGCCAAGCATTGGGAGTAAGAAACAACGACTGAATGAGGTCTTCGTCCCCTTCAAGTTGTATTCTCAATAGGAGCGATGCTGCTAGATGAGTAGCAAATGCGAAGATCGCGCAATAGAAAATTACGTCGAGCAAATCTATGTTCATGTGATGTCGGCTGCGAGGACACTAATTCGCAGGCCGTGAGGTAGGAATGCTTAGAACATAGCATGTCTCTCAGCCAAAGATATTTCCAAAACCTTAACCCTTTCCCCCAACCCCGCCGTTTAACGATGTATCCCCCTCAAAAAAGTGGAGAACATCATGAAACGAGCAATCATCAGCGCAGCACTGCTACTCATCACCACACAAGCCCTCGCCATCGGCCGCATCGCCGACATCAGCGTCGTTGATCGCCACCAGCAACGAACCCTGCAAGTTTATTGGCACGAAGGCCGTGCCTACGTCGAAGGCATGCCCGGTAATGAATACCAAATCGTCGTTCGTAATCAGGTGGGCCAGGATGTACTTGCTGTGGTGTCAGTCGATGGCGTCAATGTAGTCACCGGCGAAACGGCGGCACCCTCACAGGGCGGCTACGTTATCGACTCGTCGCAGAGCCTTGATGTCGCGGGATGGAGGAAGAGCTTGTCGCGCACGGCGGCATTTTATTTCACCGAGATAGCCGACTCGTACGCAGCGCGCACCGGCCGACCGCAAAACGTGGGGGTCATCGGTGCTGCGCTGTATCGAAGGAAGCCCAACGTGCAGTCATACATCGCACCGCTCGAAGGATTGCACGAAGGGCGTCCGATGAAGGATCGTGCCCAGCGTAGTGATGGCGCGCAGCCCGGCGCAATGGCAGCCCCATCCGCCTCGATGCAGGCACCTGCCGCACCCGAGCTCAATAAACAGCTAGGCACCGGCCACGGCCGCAGCGAAACGTCGCAGGCGCGGAACGTCAATTTCGAACGCGCCACCAGCACACCGGAGGAGGTCATCACCATTTACTACGACAGCCGGGCAAACCTGATCGCGCGCGGCATCATCCCGAACAACGTTTGGCAGCGACGCGAACCGCAACCGTTTCCGGCGCGGTTTGTACCGGACCCGCCGCAGCGTTGGTAAGTTCCGCTGCTCGGGTAAACTTGCCCGCAGGATGACAGATGAAATTTCCGATGAAGCCCTCATGCTGCGTTACCAGACTGGTGACGCAGCAGCGTTTGACGAGCTCTACGCGCGCCACCACGGCGGCCTTTATCGCTTCATCACCCGGCAGTGCCGCGTACGCGAGCGCGCCGAGGAAATTTTCCAGGACGTGTGGATGAGCCTGATCCAGGCCGCAGAGCGCTACCGCGTCGAGGCGCAGTTTCGCACCTGGCTGTACACGATGGCGCACAACAAGCTGATGGACTATTTTCGCGGCAACGCGCGCGCCGAAGCAGTGCTTTATGAAGTCGTCGATGCAGACGGCGACGTTGCAACCAATGACGGTATCGCCACTCGTACCGGGGAACCGCTGGTGCAGGCTGAGTCGCGACAACAGGGGGAGGCAATCCTGCGTCTGCTGGCAGCACTGCCTGCACCTCAGCGGGAAGCCTTTTTGCTTTACGAGGAAGGTGGGCTAAGCATAGAGGAAATCGCGCAAGCAACGGGTGTATCGTTCGAGGCTGCAAAGAGCCGCCTGCGATATGCGGTCGCGAAACTACGCGAAGGATTAGCCGAATACGTATGAGTGATCGCAAACAAAACAACGACAGTGACAGCGAGTTTGATCGCGACCTCGCGCTGACCTCACGCGCCTACAAAAACGCTGAGGCGGATTTGCCCCCACCTGAGATGGATGACGCCATTCGTGCCGCCGCGCGGCGCGCGGTGAAGTCGCAGCCGCATCCGGTTGGAAAGTCGTGGATTGTCCGCTACTCGGCGCCACTCTCAGCAGCAGCGTTGGTGATGTTCACGGTATCGATCGGGTTCATTGCGCTGGACGAGCGACCGGAGTTGGCGCCTGCAACGCTGAGCGAGTCGATCAAGCCTAAGGTAGCTTCCTCTGCACCATCCTCCGCACCGCCCGCAATGCCAATGAGCGCGCCTGAATCTCCTGCACCCGGCGTTGCGCAAGCACCTCGCTTGTCGCAGCCTGCACCGGTAGCGGAAAAAAAAGTGCGTATGGAAAGCCAGAGTATTGCCCGCGACCAGCTTGCAGAATCGCCCACGCTGAATTTGGAACGGCGGCGCAATGACGATCGCGTTACTGCATCGGGAGTAATTCTGCAAAGGGAATCAAACGTCGCCGTCGCGGTTGATCATCCAGTGGTAACTGCAGCTCCTGCACCGACGGTTAAAGACGCGCAAACTTTTGTGGCCGATGCCACCACAAGCGCTTCTGCCGAAAAGTTGAAACGAGAAGCAATGCAGGAAAAACAATTGGTGTCGCAACTCGCCGCAGCAGCGCGTGGTGAAGCGGCGCAGAGCATGACGCCGAAATCGTTGGTTGCACCGGGCGCCTCGAGAGCACGGCCCGCATCGGTCGCCCCGCCTATGCTGACCAAGGCAGTCGAGGCACCTGACGTATGGATAAAGCGCATCATTGAATTAAAGCGACAGGACAAGGCACGTGAATTTGAAGAGGAACTGGCGAAATTCCGCAAACGCTATCCGGACTACTTGTTGCCAGAAGAATTGAAGGCGTAGAAATAAGCTGCCGTAGCCCTAGAAGCACTCCCTCACCCTAACCCTCTCCCCTGGGGAGAGGGAACTAATCAGGTGACGAACTAAACTGCAACGCGAAAAGACGCTTCCGTCTTGGCCGTCACCGTTTCCAGCGTCACACCGGGATGCAACTCCTTCAATACCAATCCCTTGCCCGCCTCAACTTCGAACACGCAAAGATCGGTGATGATGAGATTGACCACGCCCTTGCCGGTGAGCGGCAGCGAACACGATTTCAAAATCTTCGATGCGCCATCCTTGGACGTGTGTTCCATCAACACCACGACACGCTTCACACCCGACACCAGATCCATTGCGCCGCCCGGTCCCTTGACCATCTTGCCTGGCACCATCCAGTTGGCCAGGTCGCCGTTCTCGGCCACTTCAAGACCTCCCAGAATGGAGAGGTCAATATGCCCGCCGCGAATCATGCCGAACGAATCAGCGCTGGAGAAAAAGCTGGAGCCGGGAATGGTGGTGATGGTTTGCTTGCCCGCGTTGATGAGGTCTGGATCGACCGCATCTTCGGTCGGGAACGGGCCGATGCCCATGAGGCCGTTTTCCGATTGCAGGTTGACCGTGATGCCAGCGGGAATGTAGTTGGCTACCAGCGTCGGGATGCCGATGCCCAGATTGACGTAATAGCCGTCACGCAATTCCTGCGCAGCACGCTTGGCCATGAGGTCGCGAATCGGCGAATCTTTTTTCGATGCGGCACCACCCGTGACGGTGCGGAATTCAATACGCTTTTCAAATTTCGCACCCTGCACGATGCGATCAACGAAAATTCCCGGCGTGTGAATCTGGTCCGGATCGAGCTCACCAACCTCCACCAGATGTTCGACTTCTGCGACGGTGACCTTGCCGCAAGTCGCGATCATGGGATTAAAGTTGCGCGAGGTTTTGCGGTAAATCAGATTGCCTGATTTGTCGCCCTTCCATGCCTTGACGATGGCGAGATCAGCGCGAATGCCTTCTTCGAGCACGAATTCCTTGCCATCGAATGTGCGTGTGGGTTTGCCTTCCGCGAGTTTGGTGCCGAACGCGGTGCGCGTATAAAAGCCCGGAATGCCAGCACCGCCAGCGCGGAATTTTTCGGCCAGCGTGCCTTGCGGCACCAGTTGCAGATCGAGTTCACCAGCTAGCACCTGGCGCTCGAATTCCTTGTTTTCGCCGACGTAAGACGCGATGACTTTTTTCACCTGGCGGGTCTTGAGCAACAGCCCCATGCCGAAGTCGTCTACGCCCGCATTGTTGCCTGCGATGGTGAGTCCTTTGGTGCCGCTTTCAACCAATGCGCCGATCAGGTTTTCCGGAATGCCGCACAGACCGAAACCGCCGGCGGCGATGGTCATGTCGTCTTTAAGAAGGCCGGCCAATGCCGATTTGGCGTCTGCGAATACTTTGCTCATGATCTGCTCCTGTAGATAATCCATTTATCCGGACATTAAGTGACGTACTTTTTTTGCTCCCTCTCCTAGGGGAGAAGGACTAAAGCGCGCAGCATCATTGGCAGCCGCGACGGTGAACACCGAAACTGAAACACAAACACTAGCGAGCCTCGCAGAGAATTTTCTGCCTGCGAGCCCCGCAGATGCTGGTGTTTCGCTAATCGAGCGCGCCGCCCGATAACTTTAAATCCGATTTGTTTTTGATCGCCGCCATTATGGCCGCTTTCGCGCCGGTGATCATTGTCGCCAGCGACATCGACGCCACGTCGCGTTTGTCCAGCACTTGTGTTTCCAGATACGGCACGTGAATGAATCCCGCACGCGCGCCGCTTTTCGTTTCGGCAATGTGATGCAGCACACCGTAAATCAAATGATTGCAGACGAACGTGCCAGCGGTATTGGAAACGTCCGCTGGTACGTCAGCCTTCGTCATTGCGGCAACCATCGCTTTGATCGGCACAGTGCAAAAATATGCGTCGGATCCGTCGGCACGAATGGCCTCGTCAATCATTTGATTGTGCGCGTTATCGGCAATGCGCGCATCGTTCACATTGATCGCAATACGTTCGACGCTCATGTGCGACCGCCCACCCGCCTGGCCGAAGCAGAGCACGATTGATGGGTTGAGTTTGTCTATCGCTTTGGTTGTGACGTCGATTGCTTTGCCGAACTCCGTCGGCACGCGCAGCTTTTCCAATCGATAACCTGCTAGCGAATCTGGCAGGCTCTTGACAATTTCCCACGAGGGATTGGTGCGCTCACCACCGAACGGCGTGAAGCCAGTGACAAGTACACATTTAAGCGGCTTTTGCGTCATGACCACTTGCTATGCAACGCGCAACATTTCCACATGCGGGATACCGTCCTCGATATACATATCCGAAGCGGTTTTGAAGCCGAAGCCCTGATAGAACTTCTCCAACCGCTGCTGCGCGCCGATGCGATTTGGCTGGCCGGGATAAAGAGTCTCGTGACGCCGCACCGCCTCAGCCATTAGCACCTTGCCAAGGCCCTGCAAACGAAACACGCGTGGCGTGACGACACGACCGATTGATGGCTCGACAAACTTCACGCCAGCATCGACGATGCGGCAGTAGGCTGCGAGCTCACGCGTGTCGCCATGCCATCCCAGCAAATGCCATGAGTGAAAGTCAGCACCATCGTTGTCCTGAAATGGACAGTTTTGCTCCATCACAAATACATCGACGCGAGCAAACGATACTGCGTACCAATCGCGGATGGGCAGATCGTCAAACCGGGCAAATTGCCACTGCAGTATTTCCATTTGTTTAGTGCGTCAGCTATGTTGATTTGGCTAGATGCAGCCAAGTCTCCACAACTGAATCCGGATTCAGCGACATGGATTCAATGCCTTCTTTCATCAGCCATTCCGCCAGATCAGGGAAATCGCTGGGACCTTGACCACAGATGCCGACGTACTTTTTTTCTTTGCGACATGCCTGAATTGCCATGCTCAGCATGCGTTTTACGGCGGGATCGCGTTCGTCGAATGAATCCATCACCAAGCCTGAGTCGCGATCAAGCGCTAGCGTGAGCTGCGTCATGTCATTGGAGCCAATCGAGAAGCCGTCGAAGCGCTTCAGGAATTCATCGGCAAGAATCGCGTTCGATGGAATCTCGCACATCATCACAATTCGCAAACCGTTCTTGCCACGCTCAAGGCCGAAGCCTTTCATGATCTCCAGCACGGCATCGGCTTCCTTCAGCGTTCGTACAAACGGCACCATCAGTTCCACATTGGTGAGTCCCATCGTGTCGCGCACCATTTTCATGGCTTCACATTCGAGCTTGAAGCAGTCGCGGAACGATGCTGCAATATAGCGTGAGGCGCCACGGAAACCAATCATTGGGTTTTCTTCAGTCGGCTCGTAGCGCGGGCCGCCGATCAGATTGCGATACTCATTCGATTTGAAATCGGACAGACGAACAATGACCTTCTTCGGCCAGAAGGCCGCGCCGATGGTGGCCACACCCTCAATCATTTTCTTGACGTAAAAATCTACCGGGCTGTCGTAGCCGCGCGAGCGTTTGGCGACTTGCTCCTTCAAATCCATCGGCAGGCGTTCGTATTCCAGACACGCTTTCGGATGGATGCCGATAGTGTTGGAAATAATGAATTCGAGTCGGGCCAGTCCCACACCATCGTTCGGCAACTGCGCGAAATCAAACGCGAGTTCTGGATTGCCGACGTTCATGGAAATCTTCACCGGGATTTCCGGCATGTTGTCCAGCGCGATGGTCTGCACTTCAAAGCCAACCTTGCCGCGATAGATGTTGCCGGTATCGCCTTCGCAGCAGCTCACGGTGAGGTCTTCGCCTTCAACGACAACATCGGTCGCATTCTCACAACCGACGACGGCCGGCACGCCGAGTTCGCGCGCGATGATGGCGGCATGACAAGTACGCCCACCGCGATTAGTAACGATGGCGGCAGCGCGCTTCATGACCGGTTCCCAATTCGGATCGGTCATGTCGGTAACAATGACATCGCCGTCTTTGAACAGGCCGATTTCCGAAACGTCCTTGATCACCCGCGCGGGACCCTGCCCGACTTTGCCGCCAATAGCGCGACCTTCGGCGATCTTGGTGCCTGCGGCTGTCATGCGATAGCGCGTGAGCGAATCGGTTTTTGATTCTTGCGACTTCACGGTTTCAGGGCGCGCCTGCAAGATATAGATTTTTCCATCTCCGCCGTCCGCATTTCCCTCTTTCGCCCATTCGATATCCATCGGGCGACCGTAATGCGCCTCAATCGAGACCGCATATTTTGCAAGCTCTTCAACTTCTGCATCAGTAAGTGAAAACCGCTCGCGCTCGGCGGGCGCAACAGGTTTCGTTTCGACAGATTTTCCCGCAGTCGTGGACGAGCCAAAAATCATCTTTTCGGCCTTGGTACCCAGCCCACGACGCAACACCGCAGGTTTGCCGTTTTTCAGGCACAGTTTTGAAACATAAAACTCGTCGGGATTGACGGCACCCTGCACCACCATCTCACCCAAACCATAGCTCGACGTAATGAACACCACATCGCGAAAGCCTGACTCAGTATCGAGCGTAAACATGACGCCCGCAGCGCCAGTATCGGAGCGCACCATGCGCTGCACGCCTGCGCTCAAGGCAACATCGGCATGCGTAAAGTCCTTATGAACCCGATACGAAATAGCGCGATCATTGTAGAGCGACGCAAACACGTGTTTGGTCGCTTCGAGCACGTTGTCGATGCCCTTGATGTTGAGGTAGGTTTCTTGTTGGCCGGCGAAGGATGCATCGGGCAGGTCTTCGGCGGTAGCGGAGGACCGGACAGCAAATGATGCATTTGGGTCATCTTTGGTCAGTGCAGCGTAGGCATCGCGAATTTGCTTTTCCAGCGCGGGCTGAAATGGCCCCTTAATGATGAGTTCACGCACCATTGCGCCGGTTTTGGCCAAGGCACCAAGATCCTCGACATCCAGTGCGACAACCGCGTCATTGATTTTTGCCGTGAGCCCGTTGTGGTTCAAAAAATCCCGGAACGCCTCGGCTGTGGTGGCAAAACCGCCTGGAACCCTTACCCCCGCTTGCGCAAGCTGGCTGATCAACTCACCGAGCGAGGAGTTCTTACCGCCGACGGTGGCAACATCGTACATTCGGAGTGCGGATAAAGGCAGTACCAGAGGCATAACAGGCGCAGAAGAGTTGGACATGGTGGCGGCAGGAGAATATTGGGATAAGAGATGGGGAAAACAGAAACGGCAAGGCAAAATGTTGCAGTGCAGAATAAGGATAGAATTATAGCCGAGCATTCGCTCGCAATCTTCACAACACCCAGCGCCAACGAGACCCGCCATGCCTGACCGCCGCACCGCCTTTTTTATCTCCGACCGCACCGGTATTACCGTTGAAATGCTGGGCAACTCCTTGCTTACCCAGTTCGATGTGGTCGAATTTCGACGCATTACCCTGCCGTTTATCGACAATCTGGATAAAGCGCAGGACGCACTCGCCCAGATCAAAGCCGCCCACATGGAATCGGGAATGCGGCCTTTGGTATTCACGTCCCTTATGGCTGATGATTTGCGCGAAGAAATCGCCAAGGCCGATGCGATGGTGCTCGATATGTTCGAGCGTTTTATCGTGCCGATGGAGGCTGAACTCAAGGTTAAATCGGCGCACGCTGTTGGGCGCAGCCACTCTGCGGGCAATTTCGCGGACTATAACCAGCGCATCGAGGCCGTGAATTACACGATGGCCCACGACGATGGCGTGACAAACCGCAATCTCGATCAGGCAGACCTCATTCTTGTCGGCGTTTCGCGCAGCGGTAAAACGCCCACCTGCCTTTACCTCGCGTTGCAATTCGGTATCAAGGCGGCCAACTATCCTTTGATCCCGGAAGATCTTGAAAAACTGAAGCTGCCGCCTGCGTTGTTGCCTCTCAAGCACAAAGTCTGGGGTCTCACGATTATCCCGGAGCGTCTCCAGCAGATCCGCCAGGAACGCAAACCCGACAGCAAATATGCCGCACTGGAAAATTGCAAATGGGAAGTTAACACCGCAGAAACCCTGATGAAGAATGCCGGCATTTCCTATTTGAATTCCACCACCAAGAGCATCGAGGAACTGGCAACGACAATCCTGCATGAGGCGCAACTGGCGCGGCGGGTCTATTAGCGCCACAAGCAGCGTACCTCAGCTGAAACCGCGACAGTAGCGCCGCTGCAACAGAAGCCAGCCTGCACGTGGTTTGACGCCGCTTCTTTCTTGTTTCGCACCCCCAGTTGTGCCATGATTTCGGCTGGCAAATCATCAGTACTGTGAGTCGGCGTTCTGAAGGCTGGCCCAGCAACATAATAATTCTAATTTTCACCCCTCCGAGGAGCTTCGTATGTCATTCAAGAAACGTGTCATTCCCGCACTTGTTGCCTCAGCAATGCTTGTGGGTGCGCCATCTGCCCACGCCGTCAAATTCAGCGGTGTCTTTGTATTCGGTGATTCACTGTCGGATGCTGGTTTTTTTCGTCCTTTTCTGGTCGCCATCGGCACGCCTGCAGGCACCGCCGCGGGATTGGGCCGCTTCACCACCAACCCGGGTCCGGTCTGGTCAGAACTGATCGCACAAACCTACGGCGGCAGGGCCGCACCATCCAACGCGGGCGGCAGCATCTACGCACAAGGCGGTGCGCGTGCGCAGGGTGATTCCTCCTCCACGCCTCCGGGTTTTGCACAGCGCCCGGTCACGACACAGATCAACGAATACCTGGCTTCATCGGGCGGAAGTGCCGACCCACGCGCGCTATACGCGGTGTGGGCGGGTGCCAATGATATTTTCCAGAACTTTGCCGGCATTGCTGGCGGCATAGTCAATCCGACCACCGTCCTCAACACGGCAGCGGGAACTGAAATTGCTCAAATCGCACGCCTGCGAGCGGCCGGCGCACGCTACATCATGGTCTTCAATCTTCCTGATCTTGGCAGCACGCCTGCATTCTCGCCTCTTGTGGTTGGCGCGGCAGGCAGTGCAGCGGCAACCTCACTGTCCCTCGGCTACAACGCGACGCTGTTTGGTGGGCTGGCCGGCACAAAGGTCATTCCCGTTGATACATTCACGTTGTTTGCAGACGTAAAGACAAACGCTGCCGCATTCGGCTTTACGAACACTACCGGTGTAGCCTGTAACGCGACTCCACCAGCGGGATTGATTGCCTGCGGCCCGGGCAATCTCGTGTCGGCAAGCGCGGCATCGTCATATCTGTTCGCCGATAGCGTGCACCCAACCACGGGCTCCCATGCGATCGTGGCTGATTTCGTCAAATCGCTGATCGACGGCCCGAATACTTACTCAACGATGGTCGAAGTGCCAATGTCGTCGCGTGCCGCACACATCCGCACGCTCGATGAAGGGCTTCGTACCGGACAAGCGGCGGAAGTCGGCAAAGTTGTCGCGTTTGCGGCAGGCGATGGCGGCAAATCAGACATCTCGCTAAATCCCTTGTCTCCACAATCGAACACCAAGAACCGCGCCGGGTCAGTTGGCGTGTCAATGCGTGCGTCTGATGTGCTAACGGTCGGCGTTGCAGCAGGCAAATCGAACGCGGATACCAGCCTTGGTTCAGCAGGTAAATTTGATCTCGACGAAACTGCAATTTCCATATTCGCATCGCTGAAATCAGATGGCTTCTACGGCAGCTTCACCGGCACCTCGTCTGACCTGAAATTCAAGAGCGTGCAACGTGTGGTGAAGCTTGGCCCCGTCACCCGCGTCGCGTCCGCCAGCACCAAGGGCTCCAACATTTCATCGGCATTCGCGCTGGGTTACGATTTCAATATGGGCCGGTTGTCAGCGGGCCCATTCGCATCGTTCACGTCGCAGTCCATTGACGTCGCAGGTTTCACTGAATCCGGCGCCGGCTCGGCTGATTTGAATATTTTCCAGCAGGAACGCAAATCGCGCGTCACCAGCTTTGGCGTGCGCGCATCCGTCGATTTCGGCAACTGGACGCCTTATGCACGCGTGTCGATGGACAAGGAACGTTCCAACAATGATCGTTTCGTGTCGGCCAATCCAGTGTCGGTTGCAGCGGGCCTGTCGTATGACATCCCCGGCTACAAAGGTGATGATTCCTGGGTGACCGGTGTGGTCGGCATCCGCGGCAAAATCACCGACAGACTCGGTGTTTCGCTGGCGTTTTCGAAAGTGTCGAGCAAGCAGAACGTAAGTCAGGATGCCGTTTCTGCGGGGCTTACGTTTGGCTTCTAAACGAAGCTAAATTAGCTCGCGTCCAAAGGCCGCACGGTTGAACATCGTGCGGCCTTTTTCATTTCTTGCCCGTCCGCCGCCCCCGACCATGCGATGATGTTGCTGTGAAACGCATCTACACCGCCGCAAACCTCGCCGACGCCCATCTTGTGCGCGACCTTCTCCAACAGGCCGGTATCGCCGCGCATATTTTTAACGAGTACGCGATGGCGGCAATGGGCGATGTCCCGATGGGTTCAGCCTATCCACAAGTATGGATAGCGCAGTTACACCAAGAGCAGCACGCGCGCGCGGTGATCACTGACTACGAAAAAAAACCGATGTCGTCGGCCAACAAAATTTGTGCGCCCTGCGGAGAGGCCAGCCCGGGAGAATTTGAGCTTTGCTGGAATTGCGGGGAACCGCTTGCGAATGCGAGCTAAGCTTGCCTAACCCCACCGCAACTTCATCGCCATAACAATAGCGACCAACGCCAGCGTCAAGATATTGGCGATGATGATTGGCCAAATCGCCAGCAGCCATCCGTACACCAGCCAGCAAAGTATGCCGATGGTGAGAATGGCGTACATACCCATTGAAATATCCCGCGCCGAGCGCGAACGCCGGACTTTCAATACCTGCGGCAAATAGGCGATGGTGGTGCAGAAGGCGGCGAGCGCGCCCAACCAATCGGTGGTCGTCATGTTTTCAGCGAGAACGGGGTGAAATTGGTATTGCGGTCATAGAAGTCTTCGGCCTCGCTCTTCTTGAGTGCCTTCACGACCCGCACCGTTACCGGCAGCATCACCACTTCCACCGCCACTTTAAGCAGCCATTGTGCGGCCATGACTTTCAGCAGCAAATCATTGCTCCCACATGTCGTAAAAAGCGATCGGATAGAACAGCAGCGAATCGACGCCTTCGCCGAACACCGTCGACACCACGAACCGCCAGCTCATGCGCTTGCCGTCATCAGCCAGTTTCATCTTCGCCAGCACAAAAGAGTTCACGAACTCACCGCAGAAATAGGCAATCATCGATACCATCACAATACGCAGCGTGAGAAAGTTGAAGCCCGTGATACCGCGCCTGCCAACGCGATAAAGGTCCTTGACGTAAAAGCACCTGAGGTATCGCCCGACGCAAATGCCGGCAAGAAGCACCTGCAAGTCGCGCGCCAAATCGCCGCGACCCATCAATAAAAAATAGCGCGCCGCAGGAAGCGTGCCGTTTTCAGTTCCTATTTCGCTTCCATCAGAGAATCAAGCTCACCGCTTGAATACACGGTAGCCGGCACATCAAGTTTTTTCGTGGCGGGCGCGCGTCCGCCGCCGCGCATCGCCGGGCCCACGGGCGCGGCAAAGGCTTGCTCGTTCTTGTCGAGTGACACGGTCGAGCCGTCGTTACCGGCAAGCTCAATCCCGCCGCTGTTGACGCGAACATAGGTCCCCGAATCATTCAGGCTGCGCATTCTGGGGGCATAGACGATTTCAAGATCCGTACCGCGAATGCCGATGGTGGCGGTGGGCGTTTTGAAGCGCACGCCTTGCGGGCGGGATGCGCCAACCGAACCGGTCACATAACGGATCGCGCCCAGTACGAGTTCCAGCGAATGCCCCAGCTTCTCAAGCGCGCCCGTATTCACAATTCGGCTCAATTCGACTCTGGTATTCGGCCGCACCAGCAGCTTCGCGCCGTCTACGAACTGCACCAGCACCGACGAATTGGCCGTGGTCGAAATCTTGTCGCCTTCGCGCACCTTTTCTCCGCCAATCAGCGCGACCAACGTGGCGGCGCGCATGGCCGTTGCCTCGCCCTGCACTTTCTGCACGGTGCCGGCTGCCGGGCCACCGGTCTTTGCCGCGGCAGGCGGGATCGGTGCGCTGGACGCTGTGGGCGCGACGGGTTCCGGTTTCACACCCTCCAGCGCCACTACCACCACACGCCGGTTCACGGCCGATTTCGGATCAACCTTGTCGATCGGTTCGCTGCTGCCCTTTCCCACCGCCGACAAGCGCGCATCCTGAATGCCGGCATTCCTGACCAGGAACTGTTTTACGTTTCCCGCACGCTGCTCGGACAAGCGCTGGTTGCTCTGCACATCACCAATCGCATCGGTATGACCTTCGATCCGAAATTGCAGCCCGGCCAGTTTGGGCGAATTCATTGCCGTGCCGAGCCTGGCCAGCAGTTCGCGGCTCTCGGCGCTGACCTTTGACGACGCGAATTCAAACTGCACGGACAGTTGCAGTTGGGATGGCTCGGCCACGGGCGCGGCTTTCCCCGCGCCAAAGCTGCGCATGCGCACCCCGCCCGCAGGCTCCGCTTTTTTTCCGGCAAGCGCATTGACCATTTCTTCCACGGAAGGCTCGGCCGCAGTTGTCAACGTTGACCACGCCGGAATGAGTAGCCAGAGGAAAAACGAGAGTCGCCAACACCAGCGCAAGCGCGAAACAGGACAATTAGCCATCAGTCGCTAACCGCGTGTTGCCGCAGGGATATGAGCTCGTGCCGACTCGCTTCCCCGTAACGACCATCGCGCGCGCGCGTAACCACTTCCCACTTGACCGCAAAATTCAGCCTCGGTAACAACCACAGCCTGAATTGAATCTGGGCGCCACGCGTCAGGCTCCAGCCCCACCCTTCGATCAAGAAAGCCTCAAAGGTTCCTGCCGGCACGGTGATCTTTTCCTTGCGTGAGACATGAAAGTCAATGGCGATACGGTTCGCGTCGGCGCCTTGCCGCGACTGGATATAGGCGGCAGTCCATTTCTTTCCCACCTGCAGCTCGGCCGGATGTTGCTGGCGAGGCACATCAAACTCCAGACCTCCCAGCTTTAGCGGATTGCCCATCAAGTCGATGATTCCCTTGCCGCTATTTATTTCCACCCGGTCGGCATGGAGATCGACACCGGTAACGCGATTGGTATAGACGCGTTGCTCCACGCCGGTCAGGTAATCTGTTTCGCGAAAGATGGCCTCATCGCCGACCGTGTATTTGCGGCCGAGTGGATACAAGCCGGCTGAATAGGGATTGGCAGATGGCACAAAAATTTGCGGCACCGGCGCGCCGGCACGAAGCTCGATCGCCCATTTTTTCCGCACCGACGCCGCTGCCGGCTCCGCAGCCTTGCCAGTCACCGGTACTGCGGCCTTGAAAGCCGCCGCCTTTGCGGATTCCGCAACTTTTGCAGCCTCTTCAACTTTGGCCGCTTCTGCCGCTTTCGCCGCTTCTGCCGCTTTAGCCGCCTTCTCGGCTTCGTCCATCAATCGGGTAACCCGCAGCTGGGCAATCTCGGCAAACCGGCCATTCGGAAAACTGCGCAGGTAGCCCACCCAGTCGTCAAGCTTGCGCGAGCTCTTGATACTGGCCCACGCCAAGAGATCCGCTTCGATCTGCTTTTCAAGTTCGGCATCGGAAAGCTTCACCTGTCCATCATTGAAGAGAAACACATCACTTTCGAGCGAGGTGGTTTCCCAGGGCACTTGAGTCCCTCGCGACGCCAGGCGCACGTTCAACCGCACCCGCTTCAAGGCATCTTCGATACGCGTGCCGCGTTTGGAAAGTTCACGCAGCAGATGCTCGGTATACAACCCATTCTTGCCGCCAGCGCTTTCGTCCGCCGCGCCCTTGCCCGGCGAGGTGGCGTAGGCCAGCAGGCTGCCCACCGGCGCATCGAACTGCGCGAGGCCCGCCTGCTCCGGCCGATAGGTGCTGCCGAAAGGATTGTCGCGGCAGGCATCGAGGATGATGATAAAGGTCTGGTTCTTCGCCGCGCCGCCCAGCGCCTTCAGCAGCAGCCCGAGATCGACACAGTTCTGCCGCAGCTGGTCCGCGGTATCGACCTTGGCATCGATGGGCGCAAGGTAATTGCGCCAATCGAGCTGCACGCCGTGCCCGGCGTAGTAGAAAACCACCTGGCGGATGCCCGGCCGGCTGATGGCGGCGCCAAATTTTTCGATGGCTGCCACCATCTCTGTGCGGTTGACATCGAGAAAGGAATCCACCGTAAACCCGGCCAGGCCCAGCAGCCCCGCCATGGCGCGGGCGTCATTGCCGGGGTTGAGCAGCGGCGAATCGCGGTACGCACTGTTGCCGATGACCAGCGCAAGCCGGGAAGGATCCGCGGCCGCCCACGCGGGGCTGAACGAAAACACCGACGGCAGCGCCGCAAGGGTTTTGATGACGGTGCGACGTGTGGGCATTTGAATGCGCCTGCAGAGGTTTTGCGGCGGGGGTAGGGTATAGGAATTTCAAACCCTCTTTTTCAAGAATCCTCAATGTAGCCGATGACGCACGAGCGGTCAAACGCGCGCTCAGCCACCCAAACGCCGCCGTTTTCTCAACCTCGCTGACAATTTGCAGACGCAACACGGACGTAACGAGCCCGATTTCCTTCCCGTCCGAGCGACAACACGAGCGCCGCTCGAACGCCTCCCTCGGCCCTGTTCCCATCCAGTCCGCTTTGTCCAACAAGCCGCCCGCAACAGATCCACCCGCACGGCCGGTGCACGCGGTGGCGGCTGTGCGGCCAGTCCCAGATGCGTAAGGATGCGAGCGATGGCGGTCGGCTCCTCGATGGCCGCGATCAGCTTCAGCTGCCCACAACAGTGCGGGCAGTGCTCGATGTCGATGTCGAACACGCGCTTGAGCAATTGAGCCCACCGCATGCGCCCCTTTGCGCTCGCGGCAGGCGTGTGGTCGCAATCGTTAGCGTGTGCTGGTGCAGTCGTCGTTGGCACCGGTACCACGGCCTTTCGCAGCTTCGCATTCGGTGCCAGCACCCCATGAAAGCGGATCAGGTGTAATCGCGGTCGCGGCACCAGCGCGGCGAGTATTTGCAACACGGCCTGCGGCCTGCAGACCGCCCAAGGATGCGCGTCCCGCGAGGGAATAAAGAGAGTTCGAGCTATGCTGGAATTGCTGCAAGCCGCTGGCAAACGCTTGCTGAGGCGCCAACCCACTAACCCCAGCGCATTTTCATCGCCAACACGGCGGCAACCAGCACCAGCGTCACGATATTGGCAATGATGATGGGCCAAATCGCCAGCAGCCATCCGTACACCAGCCAGCAAAGTATGCCGATGGTGAGAATGGCGTACATACCCATTGAAATATCCCGCGCCGAGCGCGAACGCCAGACTTTCAATACCTGCGGCAAATAGGCGATGGTGGTGCAGAAGGCGGCGAGCGCGCCCAGCCAATCGGTGGTCGTCATGTTTTCAATGAGAACGGGGTGAAGTTGGTATCGCGGTCATAGTAGTCCTCGGCTTCAGCTTTCTTCAGCGCCTTCACGATGCGTAAGGTCAGTGGCAGCATCACTACTTCCACCATGACCTTCAGCAGCCATTGCGCGGCCATAATCTTGAGTAGCAAATCGTTGCCCCAGATGCCGTAGAAAGCGATGGGATAAAACAGCATTGAGTCCACGCCCTCGCCGAATATTGTCGAGACCACGAAGCGCCAGCCCATGCGCTTGCCGCCACTGGCCAGCTTCATTCTGGCGAGCACAAACGAGTTGACGAACTCGCCGCAAAAGTAAGCCATCATCGATGCCATCACAATGCGTGGCGTTTGCCCGAATACGGTCTCGTATGCGGCCTGATTGGGCCAACCTGGCGCGGCTGGCAAGGCCACCACGACGCTGGCCATGAGTGCTGCGAACGCCATTGCGCCGAAGCCTGTCCAGATCACTTTGCGCGCACGCGCGTAGCCGTAGACTTCGGTGAGGATGTCGCCAAACACGTAGCTAAGCGGGAAGAACAAGACGCCTGCACCAAACGCGAATGTGGACACCCCTAGCCATTCAAGCCACGGCGTGTTGATTTGCGCCGCCTTGGCCGGGCCGATGAGGTTGGAACACAGGTACACCACGACAAAAGCCACCATCACCAATTCAAAAAATCGGTAATTGCGAACCATCGTCGGCGATTCAAGTTGTGTGGGTGTCAAGATTTGATCCAGTCAGCGGCGCACTTTGTTGGCAGGGCTGTCTACATGCTACCAAGACGCTGACGCACCAGCTCAAAAAGGCAGATCGCACCTGCTGCTGCCGCGTTGAGCGACTCTATTTTGCCGGGCATTGGGATGGTCACACGATGGGTTGCGGCACTTGCGGTCGAAGTCGATAGTCCAGCGCCTTCGTTGCCGATCAGAAAAACGATGGGCTTCTGCAGGTCGATGGCAAACAACGGCGTTGCGTTTTCGCTTCGTGCAACGAGCGCGAGAGATTGGCCTTGAAAGCGGCTGATGAAATCGACCAGATCAACGCCTTCATCGATGTTGAGCGAAAAATGCGCGCCCTGCGCGGCCCGCAGCACTTTCGGTGCCCAGGCAAATGCGCAAGTCTTTGAAAGCGCAACATGCCGCACGCCCGCAGCAGCGGCACTGCGCAACATCGAACCGACATTTCCCGGATCCTGCACGTCTTCAAGTGCGAGCACGACATCAGCGGATTTGGGAATCGTGGTAGCTACGGGCGTGGGCACAATGGCCATCATAAACGCCGGGGAATCGAGTGTTGAAGCACTGACCATCAACACATCAGCCAGCACATTGTGGCTGGCGCTGCGGCAACGCGTGAGAAGTTCCAGCACTTCAGGTCGGTCTCGTGCGGATTCGCTGCATGCCACGGCGATGGGCTCGCCAACGGCATCCACGTACGCGCGAATCAGATGGATGCCATCCAATACAGTCAGCCCCGCTTTTTTGCGTTCACGCGACGAGTGTGCGAGCGCGATAAGCTGCTTGACGAAGGCATTGTCGCGGGAGCGGATGGTTTTCATGGGGAAAATACACAAACACTAGCACTGGTAGGGGTTGTAGGCGATAAACGCCCTGACAACCTCGCCAGCGCTTGATCTACGTATTTATACGATGTTTGAAACATTTTCTGTATTGGGTTCAGCGGATGAGTTGCAGCTTTAGCGTTAGATCGTGACCAACAATCGTCGTCCAGCTTCGCGCACCGGTCGAAAACTCTGGCGGTGAATTTCACAAGGGCCAACGGCCATCAGGGCTTCAAGATGAACACGGGTGCCGTAGCCCTTGTGTCGCGCAAAACCATACTGCGGATAACGAATATCGAGGCTGCACATTTCGCGATCACGCGCGGTCTTGGCGAGAATCGAGGCGGCGGAAATTTCCGCGATGAGTCGGTCGCCTTCGACGACCGCGCGGCATGGAAACGCGACGCGTGGCACATGCAGACCATCGACGACGACTTCAAGTCGTGGTGGCATCGAACCTTCCAGCCCCTCCACCGCACGCTTCATCGCCAACAATGACGCCTGAAGAATATTGAGCGCATCGATTTCCTCAACGCTGGCCAGCGCTACACAAAACGCCAGCGCTTTCTCACGGATTTCAAACTCAAGCGCTACACGTTTTTTTTCTGATAACACCTTTGAATCGGCCAATCCGCAAATTGGCCGTGAAGGATCGAGGATAACGGCCGCCGCGTACACGGCACCTGCGAGCGGACCACGACCGGCTTCATCAACCCCGCAAATCTGCATGCGTAATTTCATGGCCTATTCGTTACGCGGCTGCAGCGGCAACGTGTTGAAGATATGGGCGCAACGCATCGAGTACGCGTTCACCGTTATTCACGGCAAGTTGCGCATGAATGGCCGCAAATCGCGCACGCAAGGCAGTCGCCGCGTCTGGGTGGCGAATCCAGTTCCCCATCGCGCGTGCGAGGTTCTCAGGCGTTGCATCATCCTGCAACAGTTCCGGAACCAACCATTCCCCAGCGAGGATATTTGGCAGCCCGACGTAGGGTAAATAGGCTTTTCGCTTCATCAATCGATACGTCGTTGGCGACATGCGATAGGCGATCACATGCGGACAACGCAGCAATGCGGCCTCGAGGGTGGCAGTGCCGCTTGCGACCAGCGCCACATCGGCTGCGGCAAGTGCCAGATTGGCGTGGCCGAACAAAATCTGCACCGGCAAATCCTGCGCCTGCAATTTCCAGCGCGCCTGATCAAATTGCTCGCGCGTTTCGCGCGTCGCCAACGGCACCAGAAAACGTGCGGTTGGAAATTCTTTGAGCAAGGCTTTCGCGGTTTCGATAAACAGCTCGGCGTGATAATCAAGTTCGGTCTGACGGCTGCCCGGCAAGAGAGCGACAATAAGTTCGCTCGACTTGATGCGCAACTGTGCGCGTGCGTTGTCACGCTGCGGAATCTGCGGAATGACATCTGCACTCGGGTGCCCGACGAAGGTTGCCGGGATACCGGCTTTTTCGTAGATTGCAGGCTCGAACGGAAACACGGTGAGCATATGCGTCACAGACTCCTTGATCTTCCTGATGCGCTCACCGCGCCACGCCCAGATCGAGGGACTCACATAATGAATAGTGGGAATGCCCGCGCGCTTGAGTGTTTTTTCGAGGCCCAGATTAAAATCAGGCGCATCGATACCGATGAAAACGGCCGGACGCTCTCTGAGCAAACGATCCCGCAATCCACGCCGGATGCCGAGAATTTCGCGAAAGCTTTTTAGCACCTCGACATAACCACGTACGGCGAGTTTTTCCATCGAGTACCAGGAAGTCGCACCCGCCGACTGCATTTTCGGTCCGGCAATGCCGACAAATTCCAGTTGTGGATATTCGGTCTTCAACGCTTTGATCAATAGCGAGCCTAAAAGATCACCGGACGCTTCTCCGGCTACGATGCCAATTTTCATCTCGATATTTTCTACGCTAGCGGACGATGCCGCGCGTGGAGCCTGCAAGGAATTCGGCCAAAATTTTTAGCTCGGGTTTTGAGTCGGCATCTGCTGCAAGCCGCGCTTTCGCTTCCGCGAATGGTAGGCCTGAGCGATAAAGGATTTTGTATGCGCCCTTGATATTGGCAATTTGCTCCGGCGAAAAATCGCGCCGCTTTAACCCTTCGGCATTGATGCCCACCGCGGAGAGTGGATTGCCGCCAAACGTCACATAAGGCGGCAGGTCCATCAACACGACGCTCGATACACCGCACATGACATGCGCACCGATTTTTACAAACTGGTGAACACCGGTAAATCCGCCCAGCGTGGCCCAGTCGCCCACATGAACGTGGCCCGCCAACTGGGTGCAATTGGCAATCGTGGTTTTGTCACCGACGAGACAATCATGCGCAATGTGCACGTAGGCCATCAGCCAGTTGTCGTTGCCAATGGTGGTGACGCCGCGATCCTGCACCGTGCCGCGATTGAAGCTGCAGTATTCACGGATGGTATTGCGGTCGCCAATGTCGAGCCTCGTTGGCTCGCCTGCGTATTTCTTGTCCTGATTGGCTTCACCAAGCGAGACAAAATGAAAAATGCGATTGTCCCGGCCAATTTTAGTGTTGCCTGTGATCACGCAATGGTGCCCGATGCAGGTACCATCATTGATTTCAACGTCGCCATCGATAACCGTGTATGCGCCCACGCTGACACCCGCACCAAGTTTGGCGCGCGGATCGATAATGGCTGTGGCGTGGATGCTCATTTGGGTATTAGTTTTACATTAAGGTTTGGTAATCGTGCGCTGTGTACATAGCAGCTCGGCTTCGCAGGCGAGTTTATCGCCCACCTTGGCGCGAACGGCGTATTTGATCAAGCCACGTTTTTCCAGCAGTTTTTCCGCTTCCAGAGTCAAGGTGTCGCCCGGCACCACGGGGCGCTTGAAGCGCGCACCATCGACGCCGACCAGATACACCACCGTATTGTCATCGCGCTTGGTGCCGAGGCTTCTAAATGACAACAGCGCGGCGGTCTGCGCCATCGCCTCGATAATCAACACACCCGGCATCACCGGATAGTGCGGGAAATGGCCTTCAAAAAAAGGCTCGTTGATGGTGACGTTTTTGATAGCGACGATTCGTTTGTTGGGCTCGAGCTCAAGCACGCGATCAACTAGCAGGAAAGGATAACGGTGCGGCAGGGTTTCCTTGATTTCGGCAATTTCCATCACGCTTTTTGTGCTCACGATTCACTTCCTTTTTTTTTCTTTATCCCATCGGCCAGCGCATCGAGACGCCGCAAATGCGCGACGTTTTTCAGCCAGTCTTCGTGCTTCATCAGCGGCATCACCGCCGTATAGGTGCCCGGCTCGGTAATTGATTTTGTCACCAGCGTCATTGCCGAAATAACAGCGCCATCACATACCTGCAGGTGACCGGTAAATCCTGCTGCGCCACCGACCATCACGCGCTTGCCGATTGTCGTGCTGCCGGCGATTCCGACGCAGCCTGAAATCACGGTGTGGTCGCCAATCACGCAGTTGTGTCCAATCTGAATCTGATTATCGAGCTTAACGTCATTACCGATAACCGTATCCGCAATGGCACCGCGATCAATGGTGGTATTGGCGCCGATCTCACAGTCGTCGCCAATGATAACGCGCCCGGTCTGCGGAATTTTGACCCAGCCGCCCGCGTCGGTTTGAAAATCCGGCGCGAAACCAAAACCATCGGCACCTAGCACCACGCCTGAATGGATGATGCCTCGTGCACCAATGCGGCAGTTCGGGTAAATCGTCACGCGCGCCGCGATCACACAATCGGCGTCCACCGTTACGCCCTCGCCGATAACCGATCCCGCACCAATGCGCACGCGCTCGCCGATCACGGCATGCGCGCCGATAGAGACGAATTCAGCAATTGATGCTGTGGTCGCGACGGTGGCCGCAGGATCTACAACTGCACTGGCGTGAATGCCTGCCAGATACTGCACTTGGGGACTAAACAACTGTGCCACTCGCGCAAAATACGCATAAGGATTGGCAGCGACAATACGCGGTTTGGACGTGATGTCCCGATCCTTCTCCCCGACAATCACAGCACCCGCCAGAGTGTGCACGAGTGCGGATCGGTATTTTGGATTTGCCAGAAAAGTAATGTGGCTGCCAGACGCGCCCTCGATGGTGCCGACACCTGTGAGTGGCGCCAGTACTTCGCCGATGGCTTCACCGCCCAGCCTTAAAATAAGATCGCTCAGAAACATGGGATTGTTATATCACTTTCCGCACGCTGGAGCGGTAAGGAGCACCTTGCCCCTGGGAAACACGGAGTGGCATGCAGAGCACCGCGGACGGTCCCAATTCCGCACAAACCGCTGCGGCTGGCCCGTTAGCAGATTGCAACGCGCTATTTATCCGCAAGCGCCTTGATCACCTTGTCGGTGATGTCGATTTTTGGACTGGCAAATGTTGCCTCGTGCAGAATCAAATCGAATTTTTCTTTTTCGGCTATTTCATTGATAACTTTGTTCGCCCGTTCTTGAAGAGACGCAAGCTCTTCACTTTGACGCAGACTCAGGTCCTCACGAAATTCGCGTTGCATGCGCTGAAAATCGCGCGTCAACTGCGCAAGCTGGCGTTCTTTGGCAACGCGTTCGGCTTCCGGCGAGGTCACGGCCTCCTTTTGCAAGGTCGCTTCCAAATCGCGCCCTTGCTTTTCCATTTTGTTCAGTTCCGCCTGACGATTGGCGAATTCCTTTTCGAGCTTAACCTGCGCCCGTTTGGCCGGTGCTGCTTCGCGAAGTATCCGTTCGCGATTAACGAATCCGACCTTCGTGTCGGCTGCCACCGCGAGCGTCGCTGTCGTAATAGCAAGCGTGAGACACACCACAATCAGACGCACGGCATTAGTCATCTCTCGACCCTCATTGGAAAATTACACCAACATTTCATCAGAATACGCGACCCAGCAGGAATTGAAAGCGTTCAATCTTGTCGTCAGCCTTCTGCTTGATCGGTTTTGCGAGGCTGAATTTCAATGGGCCCACCGGAGAGAACCAACTTACACCAAAGCCGACTGAGCTACGCAAATCCCCCAACCGAATCTTCTCACCCGCAGCAAAAACATTACCGATATCCACAAAAGTCGACAAACGAACCGACTTGTCACCTTTCACGCCAGGCATCGGAAACAGCAACTCAAGATTGCCGACGATACGGCGATTGCCACCGATATAGTCGCCATTGGTGTCACGCGGACCGAGCGAACTTTGCTCGAAACCGCGCACCGAATCTACACCGCCGGCATAAAAATTCTTAAAAAACGGCAGCGGCTTGCCGCCATAACCGTTCGCGTAACCGAACTCAAAGTTTGCATTGAGGACAATCGGCCCCCAAATCGGGCGCAGATACTGCGCTTTACTTTGGAACCGATAGAACTTTATGTCGCCACCCGGCAAACCTATTTCGCCACCGGCTTCCAGCAGATATCCGTTTCTGGGGAAATAGATGCTGTCACGCGTATCGCGTGAAAAACCAAGTGAGCCGCGGAATGTGTCGCTCTTGGAGCCGAATGTATTGACATAGTCGATGTATCGCGCCGGACTGAATCCATCGAGGCCCAAATTTGTACGCTCCCAGCCAAGTCCGAAATTCAGACCATCATATTCAGTGACCGGCACACCAAAACGCACCCCTACACCGGTAGATTTTGATGTGTACTCACCGGTTGTCAGGCTTGCGGTATCGATGTCCCGCTGATAGACGTCAAAGCCGCGGGCGATACCATCAACCGTCCAGTACGGATTCAGATACGACACCTCATAAGCTTTGGTGACTCTGCTGTTGTTGATGCGAAACGAAAGTTGGTTGCCAGTGCCAAAGATATTTGCCTGCGAGACCGAGGCGCTGATCGTCAACTTTTCTGCGCCCGAGTAACCGACGCCGAATTGCAAGCTTCCCGTGTTGCGCTCTTTGACCGTTACGTTTAAATCAACCTGATCGTTGGAGCCGGGGACAGTGGGGGTTTCAATGTTGATATCTTCAAAAAAGCTGGTGCGTTCCAGCCTCTCTTTGGAGCGCGCAATCTTTTCGTTCGAATACCAGGCAGACTCAAGCTGGCGCATTTCTCGGCGTACGACTTCATCGCGCGTCCGTGAATTGCCCTGTACGTTGATGCGGCGAATATGCACACGCCGACCGGGATCGACAAACATCGTAAACGATGCCGTTTTATTGGCACGATCCGCATCGGGAACCGGGTTGATGTTGGCGAACGAGTAACCATCGTTACCCAAACGATCACTGATGCGCTTGACTGAATCGACAATTTTTTGCCGGGAAAATGTCTCGCCTGACTTGAACAACAACAGCGAGCGCATTTCTGCTTCCGTGATTTTCAGTTCACCCTGAAATTTGATGTCGGATATTTTATATACTGGACCTTCGACAATATTTACAGTGATGTAGATCTTCTCTTTGTCAGGCGTAATCGACACCTGAGTAGATTCAATGTTGAACTCAAGATAGCCGCGATTGAGGTAATACGACTTCAGTTTTTCCAGGTCGCCAGACAGCTTTTGCTTTGAATATTGGTCATCTTTTGTGAACCAGCTAAACCAGCCCCCAGTGGTGAGCTCAAACTCTTTGAGCAGCGCGGATTCGGAAAACGCGCTCGCGCCAATGATGTTGATGTCGACGATTTTAGAAACTTCACCTTCCTCAATCGTAAATGTCAGCGAAATGCGATTACGCTCCAGCGGTGTCACGGTCGTCGTAACTGTCGCTGAGTAGAAACCACGACTGGTGTATTGACGTTTGATCTCTTTTTCAGCCCGATCCAGCAACGAGCGGTCAAAAATTTTCGCTTCCGATATACCAGCCGTTTTCAAACCGTCTTTGAGATTGTCCTTGGTGAATTCCTTGGCACCACTAATGTCGATCTGCGCAATCGCCGGACGCTCCACCAAAAAAACGATGAGGACATCGTTTTCAACTTCGAGGCGAACATCGGTATAAAAGCCGGTCGCATACAGTGCCTTGATTGCGGCGGCAGCTTTGTCGTCATCCATGCTCTCGCCAACCTTGACGGGCAGATAGCTGAAGACCGTACCGGCCTCTGTGCGTTGCGCTCCTTCGACGCGGATGTCTTTAATGACGAACGGCTGGATTGCGAATGCAGTGGCAGAAAAGAAAGCGGCAAGAAGCGCCGAAAGCAATTTGGAAGTATTGTTGAAGCGCATCAATTATCAGCCGGTGACGAGGCGGTGTATGTCGTTGTAGAAGGCAAATGCCGTTAAGCCAAGCAGCAAAGTGAGGCCGACCTGTTGGCCGATTTCCATCACTTTTTCGGAGACGGGACTGCCCTTGAGAATCTCGGCAATATAATACATCAACTGTCCCCCATCCAAGACGGGAATGGGTAGTAGATTGAGCACCCCGAGACTGATGCTGATCAGCGCCAGAAATGTAACGTAGGGTATCCAGCCTAATTGCGCGGATTGGCCCGCATAATCGGCGATCGTGATAGGGCCTGATAGGTTTTTCCACGAAACATCACCGGTCAGCATGCGGCCCATCATTTTCAGGCTAAATGCCGACATGTCCCAGACTTTGGCCCATGCGCGCGGAATTGCCTCTAGCGGACCATAGCGCACTACGGTGCTCAATTTGTCCAGAAGCGCCTTGTCCACCTTTGGTTTCACGTCGATACGGCCGAATTCTCTGCCATTTTCTGTAATGGTCTCCGGCGTCACAGTCAAACGGATTTCTGTCCCAGCGCGCTCAACGTCAATTTCTGTCGCCTGACCGGGCCGCCCGGATATGCTCGCAACCAGTGCCTCCCAACGAACCGTTGGCTTACCCTGCACGCTGATGATCCGGTCGCCTGCTCGGAGGCCTGCGCGATCCGCAGCACCGCCTTTGACGACCTCATCGAGGACTGGCAACACGGCCATCCGAAACGCCGACATTCCCGCTTTGGCCAGAAAATCCTTGTCCAGATCATCCTTGTCAACTGCGCTTAAGCTTAGGCGCTTCATTCGCCGTTGCCCATCAACACCCTCAACTTCAATCTCGACCGTTGCGCGTTTAACAGCTTCTTCCAACAGTGCAAGTCTGGCGTCGCCCCACGTTTTGATCGCTTTGTCACCGACCTGTGTGATGAGATCAAATTCAGCAAATTCGCCATTGGAAGCAGGTGAATTTGGCGTAGGCGCGGCAAGGTAGGGCTTGGTGCCCGTCGTACCCGTCACGAATAGTGCCCAGTACAGGAATGCCGCTAGTACAAAATTGGCCACCGGACCGGCAATCACAATCAGGATGCGCTGCCATACGGTTTTGTTGTTAAATGCGCGCAATTTGTCGGCTGGCGCAGCGCTGCCATCACGCTCATCGGCCATCTTTACATAGCCGCCAAGCGGCAGAACGCCTATTGCCCATTCGGTTTGATCGGGGCCAAATTTCTTCATCCATAAGGGGCGGCCAAAGCCAATCGAAAAACGCAGAATTTTTACGTTGCACCAACGCGCAGCCCAGTAATGCCC
>JANOQY010000263.1:0-10016 GCA_031414995.1 Betaproteobacteria bacterium | reverse complement strand
GTATCACCCGAATTACCTCAAGCGCGCGCGTGAACTTTGCGATCAATATCACGTGCATTTGATCATTGATGAAATCATGACCGGCTTCGGGCGCACCGGGACGATGTTCGCCTATGAGCAGGCGGGCATCCTGCCGGATTTTGTGTGCCTGTCCAAGGGACTCACCGGTGGTTATTTGCCGCTCTCCTGCGTGTTGACGCGCGACGAAATTTATAACGCGTTTTATCACGACGATGTCACCCGCGGCTTCCTGCATTCGCATTCGTACACCGGCAGCGCGCTTGCCTGTCGCGCTGCGCTGGCCACGCTCGATATTTTCGAGAGCGATAACGTAATCGAAACTAATCGACACAAAGCGAAAATATTTTCAGTGCACGCGCAAAAGATTGCCCAGCATAAAAGTGTCCAAAATTTTCGGCACTTGGGCATGATCTGGGCTTTCGATGTGAAGACCACCAAAACCACCTTCGCGCGTGAATTTTTCGCGGCAAGTTTGCAACGTGGCGTGTTGCTGCGCCCCATCGGCAACACCGTTTACTTTATGCCGCCGTATGTGATCGAGGAAGACCAATTCGTGTGGCTCGTCGAACAGACGATTGCCATCATCAACGAGGTTTGTCCGTAATGAAAATTACGCACGTTATATTTTTGGCCACATGTTTTTTTGCCGCGTCAGTAAACGCCCAAACCCTGCCGCCGGCGGTTGCAGAAGCATTCGCGAAAGTAAAAATACCGCCTGAGAACGTCAGCGTAATAGTCAAAGAAGTGGGTGCAAAGGACGCGGCGCTGACGTTCAATGCCGGCAAATCGATGAATCCTGCATCGGTCATCAAACTGGTGACAACCTACGCTGGCCTCGAATTACTTGGCCCAACATACACGTGGAAAACTGAGCTCTTGAGCGCGGCTGAAATGCGCGGCGGCACCTTGCAGGGCGATTTGGTATTGAAGGGCACGGGCGACCCCAAGCTCACGGTTGATCGCTTTGCCGCGATGGTAAAACAGCTTCGTGATCGCGGGCTTGATGAAATTCAGGGCGATTTGATTCTGGACCGTTCATTTTTTGAGAGCGTCGCGCACGATGAGGCCGCGTTTGACGGTGAGGCCTTGCGTGCGTACAACGTCGGCCCCGATCCACTGCTGCTCAGTTTCAAGACTGTGCGTTTTTCGTTTGCGCCATCGTTCGACAACAAATCGGTTGCGATTTCACCAGATGTAAAGCCGGCGCAATTGGAAATCTCCAATCGCGTGAAGCTGGTTGATGCCGTCTGCGGAGAATGGCGCGAACGCATCATGCTCGACGTGCAGGAAACCAGACCGGCGCGGTTGCGCGTGACGTTTACCGGCAACTTTCCACGCAGTTGCGGTGAGCGCGTATGGAATGTCTCGCTGCTGGATCACGCCAGATTTGTCGGCGGCGTGTTTGCCAGTCTCTGGCGCAACAGCGGCGGCAAGTGGGAAGGTGCCGTGAAATTGTTGCCCACACCGTCGAAAGCAAAGTTGCTTGCCTCAACCGAATCCCCGCCGCTTGCTGACATGGTGCGCGACATCAACAAATTTTCCAATAACGTCATGGCGCGGCAGTTGTTTCTCACGCTATCGGCAGACGCCTGGGTCGGCAGTATCAAGGAACCCGGCAACGCGAGCCGCTCGGCGCAAATCATCAAAGAGTGGTTGGCGAAGAAAAACATCACCGCGCCCGAACTGGTGCTCGAAAATGGCTCCGGACTTTCGCGCAATGAGCGCATCAGCGCGGCAACACTTGCGCAAATGCTCGATGCCGCCTGGCGCTCCAGCGTGATGCCCGAGTTCATGTCGTCGATGTCTTTGCTGGGGCTCGATGGCACCCTGCGCCGCCGAAATCGTGGCGAGAGCATCGCCGGGCAGGCGCACGTGAAGACCGGCACGTTGAACGACGCGCGGGCAATTGCAGGCTATTTGCTCGATCAGAGTGGCCGCCGCTGGATCGTCATCATGATGGTCAATCACAGCAACGCCGTGCAAACCCAGGCGGCGCAGGATGCATTGATCGCGTGGGTGTTCTCAAAGCCTTGAAGGCAAGATTAGATCTATATCAAATGCGCGTTTGGCATCGAGGACTATAATTTGACCTGTGATGTCGTGCAATTCTTGTGCGACAGCTTCACGCCTCCACCAAGTAACCCGTGAAATCGGCAGCCGCCAACTTTCTTAACACGCTCAAAGCGTTTCGTTTCAAGCCGCGCATTCTTGCGCACGTGAAAACGTACACTCGCGACGATCTCGTCAAAGATCTCGGTGCGGGGCTAACCGTGGGTGTGGTGGCACTTCCGTTGGCGATGGCCTTTGGGATTGCCTCGGGTGTGCGACCAGAGCAAGGCATCGTTACCGCCATCGTCGCAGGCTTCCTGATTTCAGCACTTGGCGGAACGCGGGTACAGATCGGCGGCCCCGCAGGTGCTTTCGTCGCCCTCTTGTACGGCATTGTCGAAAAATACGGTGTGGCGAATCTGTTGATTGCGACCATGATGGCAGGCGTGTTGCTATTTGCCATGGGTGCATTCAGGATGGGCAACCTCGTGCGTTTTATTCCCGTGTCGATTGTGATCGGCTTCACCGCAGGCATCGCAGTCATCATTGGCATCTCGCAGGTCAAGGACTTCATGGGGCTCGATATTGCCAAGCCCCCATCTAATTTTTTCTCGCTGATATCAGTGATCGCGGATCGCATCCATACCGTCAACTGGATGGCGCTGGCGATAGGCGGGTCGTCACTGTTACTCATATTGTTGTGGCCGGTGTCGTACAAGCCGCAGACAAGACCGTGGGCGCGCATCATGTCGAAGTTGCCGTCCACCATCATCGTCCTCATTGTCTGGTCGCTCGCAGTCTGGCTGTTCAACCTGCAGGTCGAAACCATCGGCAGCAAGTTTGGCGAATTGCCAAGAGGGTTGCCGCTGCCGCATGTGCCGGCATTTGACTGGGAAACGGCGCGCAACCTGGTCGCGCCCACCATCGCCATCGCACTGCTGTGCGCGATCGAATCGCTGTTGTGCGCACGCGTGGCCGATGGCCTGATCAACGACCGGCACGACCCCAATCAGGAATTGATGGCGCAAGGGGTCGCTAATTTTTTCACGCCCTTCTTTGGGGGCATCGTCGCCACCGGCACCATCGCCCGCACCGTGACCAATATCCGCTCCGGTGCTCGCTCGCCGGTAGCTGGAATCGTGCACGCCATTACATTACTGATCGTAATTGTCGCGGCTGCACCGTTGGCAGGCTATATCCCGCTTGCCGCACTGGCGGCGATCCTGTTGTGGGTCGCGTATAGCATGGCCGAGTGGCGCGAGTTCGCGAAGCTCAAACAGTTCTCGATGTTTTATCGCATCACCATGCTGTCGACGTTTTTCCTCACGGTCGTATTTGATCTGGTGGTCGCGGTTGAAGTGGGATTGATTTTGGCCAGCCTGTTTTTTATCTACCGCATGTCGTCCCTCACGCGAGTGGATGTCATCGAAATACCGCTGGAGAAATCGAAGCTGCCGGACGGACGCGTGGTTGGCGCGGTACGTATTTTCGGTTCACTGTTTTTCGGGTCAGTAACGAAACTCGAAAACCTGCTCGACCCCGCCGGCAAGTTACCCGACGTGCTCATCCTCGAAATGCATCAAACCATCAATATGGATAACACCGGGCTGGAAGCACTTGAAAGCCTGCACAAGCTCATCACGCGACGTGGCGGGCTGATGATGGTGGCAGGGGCGAACGAGCAGCCGTTGATGCTCATGAAACGCAGCGGCTTCGTCAAGCTGCTGGGTGAAGACAACCTGCGATCCTCGCTCGAAGACGCGCTCTATATCGTCGGTGCGCCGCGCGAGACGCTGATCGAGCGCGACGAGGCCTAGTTCAAGCCGGGCGTTGTCGAAAAACGCGTGACCAGAAAATCCACAAACGTGCGCACTTTTGCAGAAAGATGACGGCGGCTCGGGTAGACGGCGTAAATGTTGTACGGCGCTGGCCGAAAATTTTCGAGTATCTCCACCAATTCACCCGATTCCAGCAGCGGCTTCACGATAAAGTCGGGCTCCAGCGCAATACCGGCACCAGCTGCTGCAATTGCCGCCAGCATTTCACCGTTGTTGGCGTGCACACTGCCGTCGATTCGCACCTTGATGTCGTTTCCCTTGCGGTCATGAAAAGCCCACTGGTTTTTGACAGGCGAGTATTCGTAAGTAAAGCAATTGTGCTTGACGAGATCCCCCGGATGCTTCGGTGTCCCGTTTCGTTTGAGATAGTCCGCTGAAGCACAGGCCACCAGATGCATGCTGCCGATCTTGCGTGCGATAAGGTTCGGGTTGCCGAGATCGCCGATGCGGATGGCCAGATCGAGCCCCTCTTCGACCAGATCGACAAACTGGTTCGACGCCGAAATATCAAAGCGCACGTCGGGGTAACGTGTCTGAAACGCGCCAATGGCTGGCGCTAAATGCGGCACGCCAAAACTGGTTGAGCAAGTCAGGCGAATCGTGCCGCGCGGGGTGACGGTGCTGCTGGAAACTACGGCTTCGGTCTCCTCCAGATCCGCCAATAAGTGCAGCGCACGTTCGAAATAAGCCTGACCGCTTTCGGTGAGCGAAATGCGGCGCGTCGTGCGGTTCAACAGCCGCGTGGTGAGATGCGCCTCAAGTTCGGCGACATGACGTGAAACTGCGGAGGTGGACATATTCAACCGCTCGGCAGCACGCGCAAAACTTCCCTGTTCCACCACCTTCACAAACACCGTCATTGCCAGTAATCGGTCCATAGCCAGACTTAGATTATTTCTAATTTAGGGATAATTAATTGCAATTAAGGCACTTTATCCCGAATCAGGCAACCGTCATAGTTCATTCCATCAACGGTTGTGCCGTTGTTGTCCACACACAAAGGAAATGCAATGAAACTATTTTTCTCGCCCGGAGCTTGTTCACTTTCCCCACGCATCGCCTTGCTTGAAGCAGGCCTTCCATTCACAACGCAGAAGGTTGACCTCAATACCAAGCAGCTCGATGGCGGTGGTGATTTCTGGGCGATCAACAGCAAAGGCAGCGTGCCTGTGCTGCAGCTCGACAACGGCGAATATCTCAGCGAAGGTCCGGCCATCGTCCAGTACATCGCCGATCAAAATCCCGCGTCGGGCTTAGCGCCTGCGGCAGGCACCATGGCGCGTTATCGCCTGCAGGAAATGCTCAACTTCATCACGACTGAACTCCACAAAGGCTTTAGTCCGCTGTTCGATCCGACGCTGTCTGCGGAAGTGAAACAAGTCTTCAAGGACAAATTGGCCAAGCGTTTTGACTGGCTCACCAAGCAGCTCGAAGGTAAGAGCTATCTGATGGGTGAGTCCTTCACGGTTGCCGATGGTTATTTGTTCACTGTTCTCAACTGGGGTCAGTGGGTCGGTATCGATATCGCGAAGTGGCCGGTGCTCGCGGCGTTCCACGCGCGTGTGGCGGCGCGTCCGAAAGTGCAGGAGGCTTTGAAGGCTGAGGGGTTGATCAAGTAATTGCCGCAACCGCCCTTTCCCGCTTGCGGGGGAGGGCAAGCACCTTCACCATTCAGAAAACCATCATGCAAACGCAGCCCACACTTTTCATTTCTCACGGCTCACCCATGCATGCGATCGATGCAGGCGCAGCGGGTGACGTGTGGGCGGCGCTTGCTCAGCAACTGCCAAAACCAAAAGCGGTATTGATGGTGACCGCGCATTGGGAAACCAATCTGCCGATGCTTTCCGGTAATGCCAAGCCGTCAATGATTTACGATTTCGGCGGCTTCCCGGAAGCACTCTACAAAATCAGCTATCCCGCCCCCGGCGCTCCCGACATCGCTGCCACGGCGCAGGCGTTACTGAAGAGCGCAGGGCTGACGGCAGGCATCGACGGCTGCCGTGGTTTTGATCACGGCACCTGGGTGCCGCTACTGAAAATGTATCCGGATGCGGACGTTCCAATCGCGCAGCTATCCGTGCAGACGGCGATGAATCCGCGTTACCACTTTGATGTCGGTCGCGCGCTTGCGCCATTGACGAAGGAGGGTGTTTTGATCGTCGGCTCAGGGCATCTCACGCATAACCTGCGTGACTGGATGCAATCGCGCGGGCAGAGCTCACCCGCACCATATGCGCAAAAATTTCAGCACTGGGTGTTCGATCATCTCGCGGCACACGATGTCGATGCGCTGACCCGCTACCGGCAGGAAGCGCCCGATGCGGTGCGTGCGCATCCAACGGAGGAGCATTTCCTGCCATTGTTTGTAGCCCTTGGTGCTGCAGGTGAGGATGCAGAATCTGAGCGCGTGTTCGATGGATTTGAGGGCAATGCGCTGGCGATGGATGTGTATCGATTTGGTGCGCACCTTACGAACTGATTTCGAACGGTTTTGTCGGCGTGCCTTGATGAAAAAACATCTGCCAGTGTCCGCTCACACAGGTCCATATTGAGCTTCTGTTGGAATACAGCGGTGGCGCTGTGGAGCCAAAGCGTTTCACAGAACGATAAGTGAGCAGCGCAACACCGTCCGCTAAAAGGTGAAGATTGAAATCGCCCGAAGTCATGTCAATCGTTTCTGTCGCCAAATAATTCACGACCATCTGTTTATTGATGATCCCGCCAGAACTGCCGAATTCGAAGAAGTCTTCACGCAATAATTGGTGCACGTCGGCTTGCGTCATGTTTGGTGGTTGCCGTTGAAACGCAAGTTCCAACTTAATGATCTCGTCACGCAACATGTCAACACTCTTTGGCATTTGGCGATTTCGTGACATTAGGATGCAGTGGCAAAACTACTGATTCAGTATTACTTATTTACGGCTTGGATACCGTAGCGCAATCGTAAATGAGGTTTTCACGTATAGCTTAAAAACAAGCATGGGTGGGGCCCGCAGGCCGAAAGGGCCTGAATGGCCCTGAAAGGCCCGCCAGTATTAGAAGTTGAAGATTACGCAGATCAAAGCACCGCGCTACGCACCTTCCGCGAGAGTGCATCAAACGCCACCACCAGAAGCACAATTGCAATCAGGATGGTGGCCAAACGCCCCCACTGAAACAGCGACACCGCTTCCGACACCAGCAATCCCAATCCACCTGCGCCGATTAACCCAAGCACGGTGGAATCGCGAATGTTGTATTCCCAGATATAGAGATGGTTCGACAGGAAATTCGGGAGCAACGCGGGCCACACTGCGAACAGGAACACTTGCATTGGCGAGGCTCCGGTGGCGCGTACGGCTTCGAGCGGTCGCATGTCGAGCGTCTCGATCGACTCGGCATACAGCTTGCCCCAGGTGCCCATCGAGTGCAGTGCGATCGCGAGGATGCCGGCCATCGGCCCCAAGCCGACGATGCCGACGATGAGTAAGCCGAATACGAGCGAGTGGATTGAGCGTGCGACATCGAGAATGCGCCGCGCGCACCACGCAATCGGTGCGGGCGTGTGCATGTTTTTGGCCGACAGAAATCCCAGCGGCGCGCCTAGCAACGCGGCCAGCAGGGAACCTAACGTGGCGATTTTCAGTGTGGTCCAAACCGCGACGCCCAAGCCGATAAGAAATTTCGCTTCAACCGCAGGCTGGTCTTCCACGCGCAGCACGCGGCCATCATCGGCCTTGTATTCGAGCTTGGGATCTCCGAACCAAAGATTGAGGAAGCTTGGCTGCGATAGTTCGTTAGCGGTCGTCATCAGGTTGTGCCAAGGCCTGCGACCGAACGAAAAATCGTCAGCGCGAATCAGGCTAACAACGCAGGTGGCGACGAGCAGCGCATAAATGGCCATCAACCACGCAGCGCGTCGGCTGGAAAATCCGACCAGCCGCGGTCGCGGTGGCGAGCCTTCAAGTGCAGCGGTAGCGGTCGTGGCCACGAGTGTGTCAGTCAGCTGTTGCCGGGCGTTTACTTCTTCGCCAGCCAGCCCAGTGCCAACGCGGCATCCTTGATCGGCGCGTAGTATTTATTGTCCTTGGTGACAAAGCCGGTGTAGTTGTTCGGCAATAAATTCGGCTGTGCTTTAAGTTCTGCGCCGAGCTCTTCCAGCGCGCGGGTGAGTTTCGCGACAAGCACTTTGTCTTTGGCGATCTCGGCCGAAATTGCAAAAGCGTCGTTCGGCAACGGGGCCGAGGTCCAGACAATGCGGCTGTCAGCGGCCTTGATGAGGCCCTGCTCAATCATCGCATCACGGTTGCGGTTGTAATCGGCACCGGCATCGAGCTCGCCACGGGCGATTTGCGTTTCAATCGCTTGATGCTTGGTATTGATCACTTTCGAGAAATATTTTTCAGGATCGATGCCGCGCTTGAAGAATTCGTGCGACGGAATCAGGTAGCCGGAAGTTGAACCCTTGTCGCCGAAAGCGAAGATCTTGCCCTTCATGTCGTCAATGCTGTTGATGCCACTCTTGGCGCCCGTCACCATGATGGCGAAATATTCCGGCTTGCCGTTGTAAAGAATGGTGGAGATGACTTCTGCGCCCGCCTGATGATTGGCCAGTACGTAACCCCACGGCCCCATCAGCGACAGATCGGTCTCGCCAGCGGCCAGCGATTTCGCCAGACCTTCCCAAGTGTCGACCGTGCGCAGGCGCACCACGCGACCGAGTTTTTTGGACAGGTAATTGGCCAGCGGTTTGTAGGTGGCATCGTTCTTTTCCTTGTCCGGCTGAAACAAGCCAACGCCGAATTCGAGCGGCTTCAGGGTTTGTGCATTGATGGCTGCGCTTGAAAGCGCCAGCGTAAAAGCGGTGAAGGCGGTGAACAACGAAACGAATAATTTCACGACGGAATCCTGATCAGGAGGGGTTAGGTTGAATGCTTAAATCGATACGCTAAAAGAATATTCGCGGATGCAGAAACCGTATTATTGGTCACGCAGCGGGCATAAACATTACATAGATAAAATTTATACAAACTCCAGCATTGGCGAGCATCACAGACAATAAATGCTCTACAAACACCGCCAGTGCTAGGGTTTACCTTTTATTTTTCCGTACAGCGCCAGAGCCGCCACACGCTGCGTCGCATGATCAACAACCGGTGCCGGATAGTCGCTCCCAATGATTACACCACACGCTTGTTGCTCCAGCGGCGGCAACGTCCACGGTGCATGGATGAACTTGTCCGGCACATCGTTCAGCGCGGGCAAATAGCGGCGAATGAATTTGCCTTTTGGATCGAAACGCTCGGATTGCGTCACCGGATTGAAAATTCGAAAGTACGGCTGCGCATCACAGCCGGTGGACGCGGCCCACTGCCAGCCACCGTTGTTGGCCGACAAATCAAAATCATTCAGGTTATCGGCGAAATATTGTTCGCCCCAGCGCCAATCGATCAACAAATCCTTAGTTAGAAAACTGGCCACGATCATGCGCAGCCGGTTGTGCATATAGCCGGTCTCGTTGATCTGCTTCATGGCGGCATCAATGATCGGATAGCCGGTGCGCGCCTGACACCACGCATCAAATAAATTCTTGTCATTCGGCCAGACAATCGCGTCGTACTCGGGTCGGAACGCCGACTTGGCTGCATGTGGATGGTGATAGAGAATCTGGAAATAAAAATCGCGCCAGATTAATTCTGACAGCCAAGTTTGCGCCCCCACATTTTGTGGTTCCTGTGCGTGTGTGCGCGCGGTGCGCGCCAGCTCACGTATCGAGATGGTGCCGAAGCGATTGTGCACCGATAAATATGAAACCCCTTTCACGGCTGGAAGATCGCGCGCGTCTTTGTAAACATCAATGCGTTTCACAAAATCGGCCAGCAACTTGCCCGCCTCGGCTTCGCCACCTCTGATGCCGAGCGCATTCAGATTGGTGCGCTCGAACCCGAGCGTTTCCAATGGCATCAGCGTTTCGGCAGCGTCAGGTTTGGCAAAGTGGCCGCGGTATTTTTCCACCGGATAGCTTTTAAGTTGAAACGCATCCAACTTTTTTAGCCACGCATTTTTGTACGGCGTAAACACGCTGTAGGTGCCGCCGACCTGCGTGAGCACTTCGTCTTTCTCAAA
>JANOQY010000262.1:0-5717 GCA_031414995.1 Betaproteobacteria bacterium | reverse complement strand
CAACACGCTGATTGTCTCCACGCTGACGGACGGGATGTACAAGGGTACCGATACCAGCGCGGGCACAACCTGGCAAAAAATCAGTACCGGCATCCCGATCGTGCAAGTACGGACTCATGCCGTAATTTCGGCGAACCCCGTTACCGATATCTACGCCGCCACAGAAGGAGCGGGGGTCTATAAGACCGTCAATGGTGGCACCGGTTGGACCGCAATCAATGGCAGCGGAGCAGGCGAGCTGGGTTGCCTCGATGTTCGTAGCGTCGCGGTGACGAAGACGACTGTGCCCCGGACGCTGCTGGTTTCAACGTCTTGCCGCAACAACAGTGGCGTTTATGAAAGTGTCGACGACGGCGTCAGTTGGACGAGGGTGGGCCCGCTGCCGCCGTTGGCGAATGCCCTGCCGCTGGACGTACAGTCAAATGGCGTAACTCGGCACAGTACGAACACTTCGCTCTGGTTTCTGGCTACAGTGAACTATGGTGTTTTCATGAGCAACAATGCGGGCGCTACTTGGACCGGCGCCAACAACGGCCTGCCCGCTGGCGGTAGCATCTTCGGCGTGACCTTCAGCGGAGCAGCAAGCGGCAACACCACCGACCTGCTCACGTACGTTCACGGCAGCGGTATTTATCGTTCGACGGATACGGGCGCAACCTGGACCCCATCCAACGCCGGACTGCCAGCAGGTTTCGCATCGCTCGCCGGCATCTTCCGCGAGTCACTGCAGACGCTTTACATCGGGTTGGACAAACAAGGCGTCTACAAGACAATCGACGGCGGTATCAGCTGGACTGCGTGGGGCACGACAGCGAGTGACGAGAATGCCCAGGTCACGCGAAGTGTTGTGGCTGATTCCTCCGGTATCGGCAAATATTATTTGGGTACGCTAAACGGAGTCGTTAAGACAACCGACAACGCGTTGACGATTAGTGGCACAACCATGCAGGCAGGTGGCCGCATCAACGCAGTCACCCATGATCGCGATGCGTCCTACGTCGCCTACGTGACTGCGCACATCCCGGTCAAGATCAACTATATCTATGGTGACTACAACAACGATGCGCTGATTGCGCCACTTGGGAACGGGGTCACGGGAGCGACCAACGAGGGCGTGGTCTATCAGGACCGTTTTTCGACGGCTGCGCCGCTGCCACTTTACATTTCCACAAACAATCGCGGTCTGTTCAAGAGTACCAACGGTGGCACATCATTCACAGCGATCAATAGCGGGCTGCCGAGCATGATCGGCCAGACCAATCGTCTTGCGTTCGACCCTACGCCGAATGTCCCGGAGAATTCGAAGGTGCTTTATCTGGGTTTAGGCAACGCGGGCGGCGTATTCAAAAGCACGAACGGTGGTGCAAATTGGGTATCGTCAAGCGCCGGCCTGTCTACTCCTTTGGCGATGTCCGTCCGCCATGTTACGGTCGACGGCAACAACGCGGCCAACGTGTGGGTAGCGACCGATGCCGGAGTATTCAAGTCCAGCGACAGCGGCTCGAATTGGGTGCAGAAGTACTCTGCCTTGGATGGCGGAGGCTCTGCGCTACCTACTGGAATCGTGCGCGTGCGCCTCGGCGATTCCAATGAAATCTACATTGCAAACAATCATGTCAATGCCAACGGGACGATTACCGGCAGTTCCGGGATTCTGCAAAGTTTAGATGGCGGCAATAACTGGACCAACATCCTTCCCAACCAGAAGGGTTCGCAGGTCCGCGTCACCACGAGCGGGCACATTTATGCGGGTGTTTCCGCGCCGATCGGCAATGCGGCGGTGTATCTGTCCACCAATGGCGGCACATCATTCACGCCGTATTCAACCAACCTGCAGGGCAGCGACATCCGGACGTTCGGGATGGCTGCCGATGAGAGTGCGGTGATTTCGCTCACACTGGAGAATGGCTTCTACACAAACGACGCGATTCCGATCGCGCCCACAGTCCCGCTTGTACGGGCAATCGCTGAAGCGCCGGGAGTATTCCAGAAACTGGTGTTTCAGCCGCAAGCCTTCGGTACGACTAGCGCGCCACGAGGCGTGACGGTGACCAATAACACAGCAAGTGCGGCGATCATCGTTGGGTTCGGCACCGACAACGAAGCGTTTGTCGTGCAGGGTCACACCTGCGGTACGAGTCTTGCCGCGGGCGCGTCGTGTACGGTCAACGTCGTGTTCGCGCCCAACCCGCCGATCGCTGGCGAGACTAGCGGAATTCTGGTTGCAATTGGCCCGGTATCAGGCATCTCGGTTGGGCTGTGGGGAGCTGGCTACTCATCATCGCTGCCGTTCGCGCGCACGACGCTGTCACCGGGTGCCGTGCCGGCCTATCCGGAATGGTCAGTGATGCAAACCAATTTCCGCGAACTTTCGTTCGGCACCCGCGCAATCGGCACGTCGCGCACGTTGTCCTACACGCTCAATAATTTTGGCGGTGCAGTGCTCAACATCAGTTCGATCACCGTCGATAGCGCACGCTATACAAAGGGCACTGGTGCGGGCACGTGCGGCACAACACTCGCCCCAGGTGCTAGCTGCCTGCTGACCTTTACCTACACGCCGATTGCGGTAGGCGTGGATCTTGGCAACGTCAACATCACCACCGATTCGGCGTTCACTGCAGTTGGCCAACTCAATTTTTCGTTGACCGGTGCTGGTGAGACGACGGGGCTCGAGGGTAGTCTGGTGTCGACCTTCGGTGACGCCGGCCGCGCTTATATTTCCACAGGGCCTTACGGCACGGAAGTGGTCACGTCGCTTGCACACCAGGCAGATGGCAAGACGCTGGCGCTGATGGTGGGACGCAAAACGGTTGAAGATGGCAATGGCATTGGGGCAGTGGTGCGTCTGAATACCGACGGTACGCTCGACAATACCTTTGGTTCGGGTGGCGTCGCGCGGATGCCGGCGCCGGGCTCGTACCAGTTCGATATCGGCTCATCGGTGTTTGCCTTGGCCGGTGGCAAAATCCTTGTTACGCTAAATATCTTAAACGTCTCGAATACGGCGTTCGACACTTACGTTTACCGGCTCTTGGCAAACGGGCAGATAGACACCACTTTCGGGACTGCCGGTGTCACCGTGATACCTAAACTCCAGCACTTTGTTCGGCTTTCGACGGATGGACGGATCGTGTTCGGCGGTCTGGATTCGACTCAGGCCGCAAATAACGCGCTGATTTTCACGCGGCTGACTGCTGACGGGGTGGTCGACACGATATTTGGTACCAACGGCAGTACGGAAGTCTTCCTGCTCGACGCCGTGCAAGGCGGCATTAGCCATCTTGAATTGGCGCTCGACGGCAAACTGCTGTTCGCGTATTCCTACGGTACGGGTGCTGCGCGCGATATTGCCATCTACCGACTTACGGCGAACGGAATACAGGACACGACCTGGGGCACAGGCACCGGGCGCGTCAATGTCGCGCCGACCAATCGCGAAGACAACCTGCGCATTACGCGCCAGCAACCCGACGGGAAAATCCTCCTGTTATCGCGCACCGCGCGAGCGACTTTTCCCGCCAGGCAGGAGTTCTTGCTAGCGCGTCTCAATCCTGATGGCGCTCTCGACCCGACATTTGGCAGCAATGGAATCGTCGAGACGCTGGTTGCGCCGGTGGTGAGCGGCTTAGGTGACTTCGCGTCCGGAATGCGGGTGCTCGCCGACGGGAAAATTATCGTTACGGGCCGGAGCAACAATGTACCCAACGCACAAAGTCAAGATATTGCGGTGCTGCGTTATCTCGCCAATGGGACGCTCGATCCCACATTCGGCATTGGCGGAATAAAAATCGTTGTACTGAGCCGCGTCGACGACTCGGCCCACGCTCTGGACATCGATGCCGACGGGACAATCGTCATTGGCGGTGATATACCTTACCGGGACATAGACCGCGGCAGCGTTGTCGGAACAGTATTTGTCGGCGAGGTCGGAACAGGGCATGTAATCAAGCTTCGCAATACTGTGGGCGTCGCGCTGGTGGAGCTCACGATCAACAAAGTGGGCGGCGGCACAGTCACATCCCCGGTGGGCGGCATCGACTGCGGCCTGAGCTGCGTTGCGTCGCTGACACCGGGGACGATGGTTACGTTGACCGCAGTAGGCGTCGGCTCGACGTTCGTCGGATGGAGCGATGCGGGCTGTCCCGGAACCGGAACCTGTACCGTGACCGTGAACGTAGCGACCACCATTACGGCTACCTTCACCGGCGGCGCGGTTACGTTGTTGGCCGTGCAATCGCGCAAAACACACACGGGTGTAGGAGCCTTCGATATCGCCGTTGATGCCACCATTCCCGTCAGTGGCGCGGTCAGCGTCGAGCCGCGCGTGATTGGCCCTGGCCACAGGATTGTCTTCCAGTTCAGCGGTCCAGTGACTTCGGCCAGCGGCGTGACGTCGGTGGATTCGACTGCAGCCCCTGTCGGTGCAGCGACGTTTGCAATTAGCGGCAACGATGTCGTCGTCACGCTCACCGGCGTGCCGGACAACCGGCGCGCCAATATCTCGCTCACCGGTGTCAACGGCGCAACGAGTGCGTCGACTGCTATCGGCTTTCTGGTCGGGGACATCAACAATACCCGCTCGGTCAACGCAAGTGACATCAGCGGCGTGAAGGCGCGTTCGGGGCAGCCGACCACGGCGTTGAATTTCAAGTTCGACCTGAATGCGTCGGGGGCAGTCAACGCCTCGGATATCTCCGCGGTGAAAGCGCGGTCGGGGCTGACGTTGCCGCCGTGATTGGTAGTGAGTCGTTGCTCAGTAGTTTAAGTACCCGTTGATGACGCGCTGGCGACGTTTGGCAATAAGGCGTATAAAATCAATTCCGCGCATGCGTTGATAGAGCGCCCCGAGCAGGGGCGTTCTGCTTTAATTTAGCGCAGAAGTTTTCGATGCTAGAATTCACCAAGTAATGAATTAATTGACCGACCGTACACAACCATCGTCCAATACATGCAACAAGACGTCATCCTCGAAACCCGGGAACTCACCAAAGAATTCAAAGGATTTACGGCCGTTGATCGCGTGTCACTGAAGGTGACGCGCGGCTCCATTCACGCCCTGATCGGGCCAAATGGCGCAGGCAAGACCACGGTGTTCAATTTGCTCACCAAGTTTTTGCCGGTCACGGCCGGCACCATCCTTTATAACGGTCACGACATCACCGCCGAAAAACCGGCGCAGGTGGCGCGGCGCGGGATGGTGCGGTCATTTCAGATTTCTGCTGTGTTCCCGCACCTGACGGTACTCGAAAATGTCCGCATCGGGCTGCAACGAAAATTAGGCACGAGTTTTCATTTCTGGAAATCCGAATCCAGTCTGTATGCACTCAACGAGCGCGCGATGGAACTGCTCGAATCCGTTGACCTGACATCGTTTGCCGACATCCAGACGGTGGAATTGCCTTATGGCAGGAAACGCGCGCTTGAAATTGCGACCACGCTCGCACTCGATCCCGAATTGATGTTGCTCGATGAGCCAACGCAAGGCATGGGACATGAAGATGTCGGTCGTGTAGTTGAGCTCATTCGTAAAGTTGCTGTGAACCGTACTGTGTTGATGGTCGAACACAACATGAGTGTGGTCGCTAATTTGTCCGACACCATCACCGTGCTCGCGCGCGGCGCAGTGCTTGCGGAAGGTCCGTATGAGGTCGTGTCAAAAGACCCGAAAGTGCTTGAAGCGTATGTCGGCACCGTTGAACCAGAGGCCGCATGAG
>JANOQY010000261.1:0-2662 GCA_031414995.1 Betaproteobacteria bacterium | reverse complement strand
CGCGGCACTGCGAAGCAGCTCAGGAAAATCGGCCAGCGCGCGCAGTAAATCGGATTCATATTTGCTCGTCAGGGCCGATAAATCCACACCTTCAAGCGCCGCGACATCCCCACCCCATTGGCCCAGCACGCTGCAAATCCGCGCGTGCGCATATTGGACGTAATAGACCGGATTTTCTTCCGAACGGCTCTTGGCGAGATCGATATCGAACGTCAATTGCGAATCGGATTTGCGCATCACAAAAAAGTAACGTGTTGCATCGCGACCAACTTCGTCAATCAGATCGCGTAACGTCACGTAACTACCCGCACGCTTGGAAATTTTCATTTCGACACCGCTGCGCATGACCGTAATCATCTGGTGCAGCACGTAATCGGGATAGCCGCTTGGCACGCCCATGTCCATCGCCTGAAGCCCTGCATGCATGCGCGCCAGCGAACCGTGATGGTCTGCACCCAGCTCGGTAATGGCACGGGTGAAGCCGCGCTCCCATTTGGTGACGTGATAGGCGATATCGGGCACAAAATAAGTAAACGTGCCATCGGATTTCTTCATCACGCGATCTTTGTCATCGCCGTAATCTGTGGACTTAAGCCACAACGCGCCATCTTTCTCAAAGGTGTGGCCCATCTTGATCAGATGCGCCACAGTCTTTTCCACGAGACCGTCGGTGTACAACGAGGACTCAAGGTAATAGACATCGAATTGAACGTCGAACGCCTTTAAATCAAGATCCTGCTCGTGTCGCAACGCGGCCACGGCAAATTTACGCATTGCCTCAAGATCATTGCCTTTCGCATCATTTGGTTGTTCCGCTACATATCGCTCGGCGATTTCGATGATGTAGTCACCCCGGTAGCCGCCCTCCGGAAATGGCGCGTCGATCATCGCTTTTTCGCGCACGCGTGCCTGCACGGACAACGCCAGATTGTTGATCTGGGCACCAGCATCGTTGTAATAGAACTCGCGACTCACTTGCCAGCTTTGCGCCGTAAGCAGGCGGGCAATGGTGTCGCCCGTGGCAGCGCCACGGCCGTGGCCCACGTGCAACGGCCCGGTCGGATTGGCGGATACAAATTCGACCATCACCTTCTGCCCATTGCCGTCGAGACCCTTGCCAAAATCATCGGCGGCGGCAAATACGGCAGAAACGACGCGCGATTCTGCTTTTGGCGAGAGGCGAATATTGATAAATCCCGGCCCAGCGATTTCTGGTGTTCCCGCCAGCAGATCAGATGCCGGCAACGCGGCGACAATGGCCACCGCGATATCGCGCGGTTTGGCACCAAGCTTTTTGGCAAGCTGTAACGCACTATTCACCGCAAAATGACCGTGGTCCGGATTCTTCGGTTTTTCCAGCTCGATGACGAACGGCGGGGCCTCATCGTTGAGCTGAGGGTAGGCGATGAAAAGAGCTTGCTGGAACAGCGCCGCAACGGCACTTTTGTTATCGATGAAAGTTGACATGACTGGCTTAAAAGTTAGTCTGAAATTATAGCGGGAAGGGGGTCAAAACGCGACCGGTGGTGGCGCGTTTGAAGGTGGTTTCTGGCCCGCATAAAAAGACCAAACTCAAGCGCTGACGGCTATTCCAGCGCAAAAACACGTGAAACGGCACGCCAATAAACGATCTTCGCTAATTTTTACAGATTACAAGCGAAACGTTCGCTACAACCTCACCGCCGTCTCCAACGCGATCTCAATCATCGCGCCAAAACTTGTCTGCCGCTCGTCAGTGCTCAAATGTTCATTGGTGCGAATTTGATCCGACACCGTAAGAATCCCCAGCGCACGCGCACCATATTCGGCGGCGAGGCCGTAAAGTCCGGCGAGCTCCATTTCGACGGCGAGCACTCTCATTTTTTCAAGTTTGTCGAACAACTCGGGCTGCGGTGTGTAAAAAAGATCGGCCGAAAATACGTTGCCCACGTGTACCGCCTTTTTCTGCTCTTTTGCAACATCCACCGCCGTCCGCAGCAAATCGTAATCGGCTATCGCGGCGTAGTCGTGATCCATTAGACGCATCCGATTGACCTTGCTGTCAGTCGAGGCCCCCATGGCGATAATAATTTCACCAAGCTTGATCTCGGCCATCAGCGCCCCGCAGGAACCGACGCGAATCACGTTTTTGACGCCGTAATCTTTGATGAGTTCGGTCGCGTAAATGCTGCATGACGGGATGCCCATGCCGTGCGCCATCACCGATACGCGCTTGCCTTGAAACGTACCGGTGTAGCCGAACATATTGCGGACCGTGTTGACCAGTTTCGCGTCTTTGAGCCAGGTCTTGGCGATGAACTCCGCGCGCAGCGGATCACCCGGCATGAGGACGGTATCGGCAAAGTCACCGGGTTGGGCGTTGATGTGTGGCGTAGGCATGTGTGGGCTTTGCGATTAAAAGCGAAAGGTGGTTGAAGGTCCGCGCCGATATCGAATGCGCAACTTATCGGCTATTTTAGCCGTCGCAGTTCAATTTATTTATGCGCATCATCGCGGTGCCAGCCTTTGCTCGAATGTTCGCTCTCAAATTGTTGACGATCTTTCGCAAACTGTTGTTCAAGTTCGTCACGTCCGGCTTTGGCGGCAGATACCAGCCGGTCATCGTCATCAAAGTGCGGGATCATGGCTTCGGTGACGCTGATGTTGTGACGACGGAAAATAT
>JANOQY010000260.1:0-3819 GCA_031414995.1 Betaproteobacteria bacterium | reverse complement strand
TGGCTGTGGTGGCGGGATCGCAAAAAAATACGCGAGCGTTTTGAACTCGCATTGCCGTTTGTCGGGTTTCTCGTTCTGCTTTTTTGGCTGTCGTTTTTTCGCGAGGCGAACGACGCAGTGGGACCTGCATTGTTGTTGCCGTTGGCTTTGGCAGGAGCATGTGTATTGGATCGATTGCCACGCAGCTTTGCGAGCTTTATGGATTGGTTCAGCCTGCTGTTTTTTGGCTTGGTGGCAATCACAATTTGGCTTTACTGGACAGCGGCAATTACCGGCGTGCCAGCGGCAGCGGCACGCGTCACGGCGCGCTTGTTTCCCGACTTCGCATTCTCCTTTGGTTGGGCGTCTTTTTGTTTTGCCCTATTACTCACCCTCGTGTGGATTTATGCGCTCATCAACGCGCATCGCAACAACCGGCGCGCCGTGGTCAACTGGGCAGCTGGCATCACACTGATCTGGATGCTTGGGAGCGTTCTCGCGCTGGAAGCGGTAAACCACGTACAAAGTTATCGCGCAACTGCGATGCTGATCAAGACTCAAGTACCGGCAACACGGTCATGTATTGCCGGTACCAATCTCGGCGATCCACAGCGCGCGATGCTCGATTATTTTGCACGGCTGCGCGTTGTGCCGATTGAAAAAACAGCCTCTGCTGGCTGCGATTGGCTGCTCACCCAAGGCACGAAGGAAAACACGCCGACCGTGGAAACCAAATGGCAACTCGTCTGGGAAGGTGCGCGTGCCGGTGATAACGTAGAACGATTGCGCTTATATAAACGCGGACAGCCCTAGCCCTAAGCTCTAACGAAGCCGCCGGTCAATCAACTCGATCCAGTGCAGGATCGGCGTGCCCGAGCTGGCGTGCAAGCCACTCTCGATATGTGCCATGCAACCGATATTGGCCGTGGCAATAATGTCCGGGCCACCGGATTCGAGCGCTTGCACTTTATTGGCCAACAACTGCTGCGATAGTTCAGATTGTAATATTGAATACGTACCGGCCGACCCGCAGCACAGGTGCGCATCAGGCACATGGGTCAATTCAAATCCGGCGTCGCGCAGCAAACTCTCCACCACGCCGCGAATTTTCAAACCATGCTGCAGACTGCATGGCGAATGGAATGCGAGCTTTTGTTTGGTCACTTCTGCATCCAGCGGAACGACTTCAGTCTTTGACTTCAGCAGCGCCGACAGGCCTGCCCGCTCCTGCTCGATCACCTGACTCACATCGCGATACAGGCCGGTCACGCGCGCCGCTTTTTCAGCATAGCCAACATCATTGCGCAACAGGTGGCCATATTCCGCAACCATCGTGCCGCAGCCTGACGCCGTCACCACGATCGCTTCAGCGCCAGCCTCAATGGCCGGCCACCACGCATCGATATTGCGTTTCACATACGCGTGCGCTTCGTGCGCGTCGTTCAGGTGATGCGGGATCGCACCACAGCAGCCCGCCTTATCTGCTTTGATCAGTGAGATGCCGAGCTTATCCAACACACGTGCGGTAGCGTGATTGATCGACGGTGCCATTGCAGGCTGAACGCACCCGTCCAGCACCAGCATCTTCCGCGCATGGTCGGCTGTCGGCCAGATGCCTTCGTCGCGTTTGGATGTTATGTACTTGCCGATACCATCCGGCAGCAACGCTTTAACCGCGCGTCCAATGCCAAGGCCTAGCGAAAACAATGCTGTCTTCGGCAGCGTGTATTTCAATGCCGAGCGCGTAAGCTGATCGGTCAGGCTGCGAGGCACTTTTTTCTCGACCACCTCGCGTCCGATATCGGCCAGGAGACCATATTGCACGCCGGAAGGACAGGTGGTTTCGCAGGCGCGACACGTCAGACACCGATCAAGATGAAACTGCGTCTTCGCGGTGACTTCGTTGCCCTCGAGCATTTCCTTCATGAGGTAAATGCGTCCGCGCGGACTATCGAGTTCGTCACCGGTGAGTTGATAGGTGGGGCAGGTGGCGAGACAAAATCCACAATGCACACATTTGCGCAGAATCGCATCGGCCTCGATGCCCTCGGGGGTGTCTTTTATCCAGTCGGCCAGATTAGTTTGCATTTTTATGGGTGAAATCTAAAAGTTATCCATGCGGCCGCGATTGAGAATATTTTCCGGGTCGAACGCTGCTTTCAAATCACGATGGATGCTCAACAACGCAGGCGGTAGTGGATTAAATACGCCGACCGATTTTTCACCGTTGCGAAACAGCGTGACATGCCCACCTGCCGCTGAAACTTTTGCCCGCAGCATCAATATATCAGCGGCACCGCGATGCCACCGCAACCCGCCGCCCCACTCAATCCACTGCGCCATGCCAAGTGAAAGCGGTGACGTTGTTGGCGGCACCGACACGCGCCAGAGTGGCTCGGTCGACTGAAAAAAAACGTCCTGTTGATCACGCAACGCACGCCAGAATTTCAACGCAACATCATCATTAACGATCTCGCCGCCAAGTTTCAATCGCGCAGCCTTGACGCCAGCAGCAGCACCAGATAACCGCAACATCGCTACGCCGTCATGCCAGGAGGTTGCTGAAATCGGTAGCGGCTTGCCCGCCCATTCATTGAATTGACGAATCGCGGTTACCTCATCGAGCGCGTAGCGCAACGTAAGATTTTCAACCGGCTTCGGCAGCACCTTGAACGACAGATCAAGCAACACGCCCAGCGTCCCCATGGCACCCGTCATGAGACGCGACACATCGTATCCCGCGACATTCTTAATCACCCGTCCGCCAAATCGCAGATCGTCGCCTTTACCGTCAATGATGCGTGCGCCAAGAACAAAATCGCGCACCGCACCGGTATAGGGGCGACGCGGCCCCGACAGTCCGGCAGCGACCGTGCCGCCGATAGTGCTGCCCGTATTGGTGCCCCCGGAAAAATGCGGCGGCTCAAACGGCAGCATCTGCGAAGCACCATCCATCACCGACTCGATTTCGGCGAGCGTCGTGCCGGCACGTACCGTCAACACCAATTCCTTGGGCTCGTATTCGATGATGCCGGTGTAGGGGCGAATGTCTAGCAGTTCGCCCGCGATCGCACCGCCATAAAATGCTTTGGTATTGCCGCCATGAATGGCCAGCGGGGTTTTACTCGCCAGTGCAAGCTTTACGCGCTCGCTGATAAAAGAAGCATCCATTTTCTCGTCTCGTCAAAATCTGGGAATGTCGGCGCGCGGAATTTTCCCATCGCGCACATGCATGCCACCCCATTCGCTGCAGCGTTTCAATTCCGGAACGGCACGCCCCGGGTTGAGCAAACCGGCAGGATCGAATACCGCCTTGATTGCGTGAAACATCGCCAATTCTTTTTCGCGAAATTGCACGCACATCTGCTTTAGTTTTTCAATACCGACACCGTGTTCACCGGTAATCGTGCCGCCAACTTCCACACAAATTTCCAGCAACTTTCCGCCCAGCTCTTCACTACGCTCCATTTCGCCCGCTATCGATGCATCGTAAAAAATCACCGGGTGCAGATTGCCGTCACCTGCATGGAATACATTTGCGATCATCATGCCGTATTCGGCCGCCAATTGCTGGTAGCGCGCCAGCACTTCGGGCAGCGCGCGGCGCGGGATGGTGCCATCCATGCAGTAGTAGTCCGGGCTAATCGTGGCCAGTGCGGCGAATGCGCCTTTGCGCGATTTCCAGAGTGTCTTGCGCTCGGTCGCATCGCGGGCACGACGGATTTGTTGCGCATGACACGCCGTCAATACGCTTTCCACTTTTTCCAGATGTTCGCGGACCTCCTCGGCGTCACCATCGAGCTCAACCAGCAAGAGCGCCTCGGCGTCGAGCGGAAATCC
>JANOQY010000259.1:0-10417 GCA_031414995.1 Betaproteobacteria bacterium | reverse complement strand
TGGTCTTAATCGCGATCTGGGCTTCACCGAGGCTGACCGTGTAGAGAATATCCGGCGCATCGCGGAAGTGGCCAAACTGATGGTAGATGCCGGATTAATCGTACTGGTGTCATTCATATCGCCTTACCAGTCGGAGCGAAGGCTTGCCCGATCATTATTTGCCGACGGCGAATTTACAGAAGTGTTTGTCGATGCGCCGATTGAAGAATGTGAAAGGCGCGACGCAAAAGGGCTATATGCAAAAGCACGCAGGGGCGAACTAAAAAATTTCACTGGTATTGATAGCGAATACCAACAACCGGAAGCGCCAGAGGTTCACCTGCTCACAGCGGCGATGGATGCTGAGGCCTGTGTGGCGCTGATTTTGCAAAAATTAGGCAGCCTTTAATCAATAGGGGTTCAGCGCTGGCGTTGCACGTCGCAATTCCAATCGTCAGGTGGTAATTTTTTGTAGGCCTGTAGCGGCGTCTCGTTGGAAAACGCGGCGCCGGATGTTGAGATTGCAATTTAGCGGACTCGCGTAATGCCAAGCCGTGCTCAATAGCGAAAATCCCGGGTTGTAAAACGGATCTCCGGTCTTGAGCATATCGCGCCATTTAGCTTGAAACAACGCGGAGTCTTCCGGGTGAGGATCAACTACGCTTTTACCTCGTGTGTAAGACTCATGGTGAATTAAGCTGGCGTGGGCACAGTACAACACGCTGTAACCCTTCGCTCGTGCGCGAAGGCAAAGGTCAACATCACCAAAACCCACGACCAACCGTTCGTCAAACCCTTTAACGATATCGAAAGCATCTTTGCGCATCAACATGCACGCCGCTGTCACTGCGGTGACTTCGTGATTGCTCCAAAGTGATTCCGGAAAACCCGGTTCACCAGGTGCTTCCGGCGGACACAGGAATTTGCCGTAATGCTCAGCAGCGCCATACATGCCTACGCATACACCAGCGTGCTGAATGGTCTTACGATCTGGATAGAATAATTTTGCGCCAACGATACCCACGCCGGAGTGTTGTCCAAGTTCCAGCATTCGCCCTAGCCAGCCAGGGGTGGTCGCTTCGACATCGTTGTTGCAAAAAAGATAGTGCGAATATGCCGAATTCAGTTGGGACACAGCCCAGTTATTGATGGTTGAAAAATTGAAGTCCCCCTTATACGACAATACGCGGACCGTATTTGCAATCGATGACAAGTATGTCTTAGTGTCTGCATCTTCCGATTCGTGGTCGATAACAACGATGTCGTATTTAATCTCGGAAACTGTATTGCGTATGCTGTCAATGCATTGGCGTAAAAGATCGCCATGATTTTTTGTTGGGATAATGATTGCAACTTTCAGACCTGTCTGAAGGCCATAGCGCGTGTCAAAAAGATTGAATCCAGCGCCTTCACTGACAGTTCCTTGTTCGCCGGATGCATCAATGTGTCGTTGTAGCAGCGCTGTCGATGTTGCCATCACTTTGTGCATGTTCTGCTCGCCAGCTGAACTGGCAAGGATTCGCCATTGATAGAGAATTTCAGGAATGTGTACGATAGTCTTCGCGTTCTCGACTGCTCGCAAAATCAAATCATAGTCTTGTGAAATTCTCAAAGACTCGTCGAATCCACCAATCCCACGAAGGATATTTGTGCGGAAACCAATCATGTGGACGATATAAGGGTGCGAACGAAGGTACTCTGGTGAAAACGCTGGTCGATAAGCAAAATGCAGCACATTGCCAAGATCTGACGTGACCAACACTTCATCCGAATAAACCATGTCCGGCCGGTCCTGCAAAACGCTTTCTGCGACTCTGAACAACGCTTGAGCTTCTAATAGATCATCGTGATCCAGCAAAACCACAAATTCGCTCGTCACCATTTCAAGCGCCCGGTTCGAAGCATGGGACACGCCACGATTTTCCAATCCGAAATGTAATTTGATGCGGGAGTCCGTTGCAGCATATTCCTGCAATATTCTTTTCACATGTGGCTGATCGGAGCCGTCGTCAGCAATACATAGTTCCCAGTGGCGATATAGTTGCGCTTTAACGGAATCCAGCATTTCACAAAGCATGGTCTCAGGCGTGTTGTAAGTTGGAACAATAATTGAAATGAGTGGCGGATTAGTGATCTCTCCAATACGTTGAACAATTTGTGGTTTCAACTCCGTGTTGAACATCAGGCGATATACCCTCCAGGCATCGGTCCAATCCGACCCAGCCTGCACTGTAGCAAGCGCCGTCTTAATTGCCGGCGCTCCTCCTGCTCGCCATACCCGGACTAGGTGCGCAGCATTTGACGATAAGGCCGAGGGCTCAAGCAATAACTTAAAGGTAGCCCTGACAAGAATCTTTAGGCGGCGCAGCAGATGCCCAAGTGAACGTAAAGGACGGGTAAGTTTCCAGCTTTTTGAGGAAAGCACCTCATCGAACCGTTCATTGAGCAATTGCAGTTGTGCACAGTTTTCTGAAAGCGCTTCATTCTGCGTGGCAATGTGATTAGCAGCGTCTGTTGCCTGCTCTACCAAATCAGCTACTTGTTTGTGCAATCGGGACGCGATTACTTGTTGTTGCTCAAGCTGATTGAAAAGATCCTGCCGCGCTTGATTGATTAATGACAATTGCAAATGCAGACTCTTGGTTTCCTTCCACATGCTCGATATTGTCAATGACTGGGTGAGTCGAATTTCGTCCTTGGCAATGTCGTCAATTTGTTGTTCGTTATGCATCATCTTTTCCATTGGGTTGACCACCGCCGTTGGCATTTCGACCAATTCTTTCGATGCCCTTACTATCGGTGATGCATTGTGATAATCGGCCACCATTGCTTCAGCAGTGCGCGGCTTCCATCCACGCAAATTGTCCCGTATTTTCTTCAATGATTGGCGTTCATTGTTGATCGCTCGCATCTTCGTTAGCAACGATGTCGAATTAGGCTGATATAGGTAACCGTCATGTTGGTCGCGAATGCGCTCTGGAAAGCTTCCCACGCAAGTGGCCGCTACTGGGATTCCGAGCGCCATTAGTTCAGTGAGCGCATAGCTAAAGGTCTCTGGAACGATGCTCATTAGCAATCCAACGTGCGGATTGATCGCCGCAACATGGCCAGCAAGTTCGTCAATTTCGTATTGTTCGACGACGTGCACGCCAATTTTGAACTTAAAAAATTCGCCTAGCTCGCGACATCCAATCAGGTAAATTTCAGCGAACTCCGTGAGATCATCTAAGCTCCCACGCAATAATTCCAAGCCCTTCGGGACGGACAACTGGCCAAGTACAAGAATTCTGAGGCGGTCATTTAACGCGAGGGCAGGTGCATCAATCTTTTTTAATTCACGTCCATATCCATGCGGGATGGTGATAAATGATGCGCGGCGGAAACGTTCATCAAGACAAACGAGATTTTTTTCTACCGATTGACTTGGCACAACCATTTTCACATTTGGACGCGCGATTTGAGCGAGGAACTTGTCGCGAACTTCCACGCGCTCTTTCGGGAGAAAGGTCAGGAATGGGTTGAACTTCGGATTGTCGCGATAACATTGGCTGATACGATTTTGATCGCATTTTTTACACACATCGCCAAAATGAATGTTGATTGCCGGGCAATAGGGAAAATAATCGTGATTGACGATCAATGTCGGCAAGCCGGTGTTCAGTACATCGAGCGAATGACCGATTACAGAGGACACTAGCAACACATCAACGCGATACTTCACGATCACTTCGGTTAGCACACGACAATACCGTGGGTGCGTCACGACAGTCGCCTGAATAGGATTTGAGAAGTGCCACATCATCTCCGGTACTTCATCCAACACATTTTTATATAGCGCAACCCCGCAACCCATCGCGTTGTTATGCGTGAACGACTTTAGAATCAAATTTTTTCTGTGTGTGTCTGCAACACAAAAATCGCGCAGCCAAGTTACGCTACCGCCGCCGAGGTCGTGAATGATATGCAACTGCACAGGTACGTATTTCACGTCCTGTATATCCGATACTTCGGCGATATTGGTCGCAGCGCTTGCACGAACGATGGATTTCAAAATTTATTCGCGTTTAGTGAAAATTGGTGTTGCATGTTTATCCTTCCGCCCTCACTACGTCGCCTTGTGCGGTCGTCACTTCATTCAAAATCATTAAGAAACACTAGCATTGACGCGGTCTCTGGCTGCTTTTGCTCCTAAAATCCGCACTAGTGCTTGTTTTTTTGACAGCACAGGAAATTTATCAAATGCTTTGGAGAAAATCATTGGTTTGCCGTAATGCATCGACTAAGCCGGTTCAAGCAAACAAATATCCTGATAAGTCAGACATTGCGTGCGACCAGGCCACAGCCCGCGATGAAATTGCGTAATCTTCATACCGGCTTCTCCAACCATTTTGCGAAGATCCACTTCGCGATAACCGACCGCGTTCTCGGGCACGCGGGTATTCTCGACGATACAGCCATCGGACAGTCGCTTGTTTAACGCGATAGTCGAACGCCCATCATTGATCAGGCGTTCGGCTTCATCATCAATAATAAAGAATGTCGCAAAACATCGGCCATCGTCGCGAAGTACACGTTTGATTTCTCTGAGATAGTTGTGCACATCCGCAGTCAGCATATGCGTGAACACAGAGGTGAGAAAAACAAAGCTGAACGAGCCGTCGGCAAAAGGAAAGGCGAAGTCCGCCGCTTGTAGCTTTCCGTTTTTGTTGTACATCTCATTAAAAATATCTACGTGCTGAAAATTGAAGTTTTTATTTTCGCGAAAGCGCGCTTTAGCTGCATCAACAAAATTCTTTGTTACGTCAAAACCATCATACGAGGCGCGGTCATCAAGATAATGCCCTAGCGCAAATGCCATCCGACCAATTCCGCAACCAGCGTCGAGAATTTTCTCATCACGTTTAAGACCTGCCACCAATCGAAAGAGCGCCAGAAACGAAAATGAAGTTTCAACGAAATCTCCACGACCAACGACATCAGATTCTTCTGCCGATGCCGCCGAGATAATGATCGGCCAAAATCGCTCGAAAGGAATGCCAGGTAATTCGCCGACGTACGGCGTTACGGAAATCAGATCCCCCTTAGCAACGCGCTCCATCTGTTCCGCAAGTAATTCCATCTTGATTTCAAAGCGACAGCCCCCTGCATTTAGCATTGATGGCCAAGCCGCCAAGACATCCGGTGAGGGCAACACATGATCCCGACTCGATCCAACTGCGATATCACCAAAACTAATTCGCAGTTCCGTGATCGGATTGCTTTCAAGCGAGACTACCCAGCCTGCAACGACTAACGTGCTACCTGAGATACTAAAAAAGTCGAGCGCGCCGAATGTACTGCAGAAAAGCTTCGCTTGCATTTCGTTGTCTTTCGCGGTTGTTGAGATCAAAAAAATTGTTTCAAAAATTGATCCCGGTTGGCACGTTCACTTGCGAGTATGGCCGCAGTTTCTTGTTTCCCGAGATCGTTGGTATTGCAAAGCTAAAGCGACCCGAACATTACACAAATATCCTGCACGGTCTGTGCAAAGACACGTATTTTCTGGATGCTGCGCTCTGTGTAATCAATTAGACGCCAAGTGCCAAACGAAATGTAACGCCTAACGAAATCACTTATGTCTCCTGCCGCAACGGTTTGGCCAGATAGCTTCCATAATCATCCTGAGCAAGTCGATCATGCGGCATATCTTGCAGGCCCCAGTAGTGAATCACCAAACTCCTGCGTGTGCGTGTGGGTTCGTTCATTTTGGATCCCCCATGGTAGAGCTGCGCATGCCAAAGAAACACGTCACCCTTTGTGGCACAAAACGTTTGCGGTTTGAGATTACGCTTGGCAAGTTCAGCGTCGATGTAAGCACTGAACTGCGGCATTTCATGCTGATTTTGGTTCAGCCTGCCATCGGAGAATCTGTATGCGGGGATTAGATGGCTTCCCGGATAGTAGATGAACGGCCCGGCATCAGCATGCGCATCCTCCAACGCGAACCAGGCGGCGACCATCTGGTTGTCGACGGGCGGTGGCATGTACCAAGTATCGAAATGGAAAGGCTGCTGACTGCCTTTTTCCAGATTCAGGCTGTTGCAGATAATTGGCGTGTCATTCAATATTTCGCCAATGACGTTTTTGATGCGCGTATCCAGTGCCAGTGCGCGAATTTCGGGATACCCAACAAAGAGATTGTTTAGTTTGTAGACCTCTTGTCTTGCCCCAGCAGGAACATCCTTAAACGGCATGGACTGATGACTAAGTGGTCCCGTCAGAATGTCTACGGGCGACTTTAACTGTTGCTCGACCCGAGCTTTCCAGAGACGATCAACCAACTGGTTGATCCTGTCCATTTCTCCGTCCGAAAAAAACTTCGGCAGGATCAAGTATCCATTTGCCTGCCAGAACGCGAGCTGCTCGCGAGTAAGACTGGCGGACTTGATACTAAATAATTGGCGTATGGCTGCAAACATTGAGTAACTCCTCTGATACGCTCAAAAAATTTGACTCATAAGTATATTGCAGGATTTCAGGAAAAAACACCTTGCAATCAGCAATGGTGCGGTTTCCAGAGCCAAAGTCTTCCCTAAGCCGCGCTAGTATTAGAGGCTGCAATCACTTTGGTGCCCGTCAGATCACAACTCAAACTCCGGCAAATACTTCGCAAACCATAATTCCAGCACCGTCAGCGCCCAAAGCCGCCCCGCATGATTGCTGCGGCCAGCACGATGGTCGCGAAGCACGCGTTGCAATGCGCCGTCGCGGAATAGTCCGCGTTTGCCGAGGCCTTCCGCGCTTAGCGCATGCTCCATGCGTGGTTTCAACGCGCCATCGAGCCATTGCGTGAGCGGCATCACGAAGCCTTGTTTGGGACGATAGATGATGTCGTGCGGCAGGTATTTTTCGGCAAGTTTTTTGAGCAGGTATTTTGTGGTCTTGCCGTTTTGCTTGTACGCAGGATTTAGTTGGGCCACAAACTCTATAAATTTGTGATCCAGATACGGCACGCGTGCTTCGAGCGAATAAGCCATCGTCGCGCGATCCACCTTGGTCAGCAGATCGTCCGGCAACCAAAGCCGCATATCGACGTTCATGATTTTTTCGAGATAGCTCGACGAATTGCACTGATCGAAGTACGCGGCGGCATAGTCGGCGATATGGGTTTTCTGGTGTGAAAGTAGTGCATCAGAAAACAGGGCAGGGTGGGTGGCGCGGTCAAATAGATTCGGGATGGTCGCGTAGCGCTGCGAAAGTGGCAAACCCATCGCCTTCACCATGCGGTCTTTTTGCCACATCGCGGGCATGTACGGCACTGATGCGCGTAGCGGTGAATATTCGTGGCCCAGCACGCTAGTGATATGTTCCTCTTTCACCCGCTTTGCATAATTGGCGTAACCGGAAAACAATTCATCCGCCCCTTCGCCCGTGAGCGCGACCGTGACGTGCTGGCGTGTGAGCTTGGAAAGCAACATCGTCGGCAGCGCTGCCTGATCGCCGAACGGCTCATCGAACACGTCAACCCAACTGTCGAACGCATCGAGCACATCATCTGGCGCGACCATGAGCGCATGGTGGCGACTGCCGATGTGGCGCGCCACGGTTGAGGCCTGCTCGTGTTCGCTTTGGGAGGTATCAGCGGATTTGTCGCTGTGCTGAAAGCCAAGATTGAATGTGTCGATTGGCTTACCGGTGATGTCGGTCATCATCGCGGCCACCACACTCGAGTCCACGCCGCCGCTCAAAAACGTGCCCAACGGCACATCGGCGACCAGCATTGATTCCACCGAACGACGTAGCTCACGCTCAAGCCGTGAAAGTGATTCGGCTTCGTCCCATGCCGGTTTGTTGCGGTAATCAACATTCCAGTATTGCCACGTTTTCAATTCACCTTGCGCCAGGCGAAGCGCGTGTCCAGCGGGCAATTTTCGGATGTGTTTATAAATCGTCAGTGGCGCAGGAATGTATTGGCATTCCAAATACAAACCCAAGGCATCGAGGTCAATGTCCTTCGAGATACCGGGGTGCTCAAGCAACGCCTTTAATTCCGACGCAAATGCGAAAAGTTTGCCGTCCCAAAAATAATGAAACGGCTTCACACCCACGTGATCGCGCGCGGCGAATAGCGATTGGGTCTCGGCATCCCATGCGGCAAATGCAAACATGCCTTGCAAATGGTTCAGCGCAGCGTCATGCCAATGCGCAACCGCTTGCAACGTGACCTCAGTGTCGCCTACGGTGCGAAATATTCGCCCGCTGGCTTCCAGCTGCTGGCGCAATGCCCGGTAGTTGTAGACCTCACCGTTGAACACGATGGTGTGGCGTTTATCGGCAGTGCTCATCGGCTGCATGCTTGCGGCGATGTCGATCACGCTAAGACGCCGATGGCCCAAATAAGCTGGCCCTTGCTGGAAGTAGCCCTCTGCGTCCGGCCCACGGTGGGCGAGGCGGCGATTCATGCGGCGCAATACCTCGGGCGCATCGCGTGTGCTGCCCGCGAGATCAATAAAACCGCTCAGACCGCACATGGCAGCCTATCGGCGAGTGGTAATGTCACGCAGAATACTGTTTTGATTTTTTTGGGATAACGCAAAGCGGGGAAGGGTGGCTGGGTAAAAATCCGGCACGTAAAACGTGATTTTACTAGCAGCGTGCTGAACTTAAACAATCGACGCAAAAAACGAAGTCTCGCATTGGACTAAACCTGCTTCTATAAGGGCGGCGGTTAAACATATTGAAAATTTTGAACTGCGTCGTTCCCGCGAAGGCGGGAATCCAGTGGCGTACGTTGAAACGTCACTGGATCCCCGCCTTCGCTGGGACGACGAATTCAACATGTTCAATCGCTGGATCAAAAGAGCTACTTCTAGACCTTTTTAGAAGCCGAAATCGCCTTCCTGATAAACGCTTTGCGATCATTTTGATCTTCAATTTCGTCGGCGATGATGAGATATAGCTCACCTTCATCGCGGGCCTTCATCGCCGCTTTCTTCACAATCACCCTTGCGATGGCGCCGATGTGCTGCGCGAGGCGCTTTTCGGCGCGGTCAAGAACATCAACCGCGAACCGCGTCGCAGCCAATTGGGTCGCGATCTCGGTGCGGTCTTGCAGCGAGGCCGAAGCAGGCGGACGAGTGTTTTCTTTCATCCGCCGGGTAAATGCGGCGCGCTCCTCCTCATCGTCGATTTCACGGGTGACGGCTTCGATCACGGCCTCAATGGTCGCGTTGTTCTTTGCCGCTTTTCGTACCAGCACCGAGGCAAGCGGACCGATGCGCTTGGCAAGCTCATTCTCAATTTCCTTCAGATGTCCTGCGTCGTGCGACACCAGAACGGACGCTGGCTGCAATGCAGTCGCAGGAACCGTTCGGGGGTGGTCTGCCGCTGCCGCGTCGGAGGTGCCCGGTGCGCCAAGCGGCAAGGTTCGATCAGCATCAGCGTGGTTTGGCGTAGCCGTTTGTGCAGGTGGCGCGGGCAACCCCCGCAAGCGCGCCAGCATTTCTTCACTCGATTGAGGACGCATTTGCTCATCCGGCATCAGCGCCCAGTCGATGGCGGATAAAAATTCTTTGCCGTAAAGCGAATGATCGCCAATATCAACCGCGCGTGGTTGCGGATCGTTTTTCAGTCTGGCTGTGGCATCCACCGGCTTTTTACCGGTCACCATCCAGTACATCACGCCGCCTATCGCATAAAGGTCCGTCCACGGGCCTTGTGCGCTCGATTCGCTGTATTGCTCCACCGGTGCATAACCGGGACTGACAATGGCTGTCAGCTCGCGACCACCGACAGTCGAGCGCGCGGCGCCGAAATCAAGCAGGACCGGGCTGCCATCCTCGCGGACGTAAATATTGCCCGGCTTCACATCGCGGTGCAGATAATTGGTGCGATGGATGACACCTAATCCGTCGATCAGGGGCAGGGCGATTTTTTCAATCGCAACCTGGGGCAGGGGACGACGCGTTCGCAACCAGTCCGCCAGCGATGCACCCTGCACAAACTCCATCACCATGTAGGCGGTCGCGTTGGCCTGAAAAAAACGCATCACGCGGACAATATTGGGGTGGCGGAATGTTGCCAACGTGCGCGCTTCATCGAGAAATCGCGCCAGCCCCCATTCAAAAGTTTCACGATTCTCATCGGCTGAGGGGCGAATTGAGGTGTCACCTTCGCTGTCGTCAGTGCCACGCACGGCAATGTCAGAAGGGAAATACTCCTTGATCGCCACCGGCAAATTCAGGTTCTGGTCGGTGGCAAGATAGGTGAGGCCGAATCCTCCGACGCCTAACAGTTTGTCGATGTGGTATTCGTTGATGGTGTGCCCATCAGGCAGGCATGGAACCGCGGCAGCCATGGTTTACCGAGCTCCGTTTATGGGTTGCAGGTCATTCATCGATGAGCGAAATTGCCTTCTGCAGGCTGCGACGCATGCGGTTGAACGATTTTGCGAGCAGCG
>JANOQY010000258.1:0-5483 GCA_031414995.1 Betaproteobacteria bacterium | reverse complement strand
GGTGTTGCCAGAGGTGCATGGCATTCTTTTGGACGCCGATCCGGCGAAGCGGCGGCAACAACTTCAGGACAGTCGGCTATTCGATGTGCGCGCACTCACAGAGGAAGATGCGCAACGCAGCGAGCAATATCAGGTCGCCGCGCAACGGCAAACGTTGCAATTGGCTGCGCATTCTTTCGATGATTATCTGCGTTCACTGGACATGACTGGCGAAATCAATCGTTTTCGCTCATCCGACATTGTGCGCATCGCGCAACTGATCGCGCGCAGCAATCAATTCAACCTCACCACCATCCGCCGTCAGGAATCAGATCTAACTGCGATCATGACCGAGAGCGGCATGCTGCCGTTCTCCATGCGCTTGCGTGACCGTTTCGGCGATTACGGACTTATCGCGATTGTAGTCGGCAAGATTTCAGGCGTGGAGTTGGTCGTGGATACTTGGCTCATGAGCTGCCGTGTGCTTAAACGTCAAGTCGAGGAGGAAGTCTTTAATGAACTGCTGAGACTGGCACGCACGCATGGCCTCACGCAAATTCGCGGCGTGTTCCTGCCGACGGCAAAAAACGGCATCGTTCGCGATCTCTACTCAACGCTCGGGTTTCGCTGCGTTCAGGATGTGCCAGAACGTCGGGAGTTCCTGATCGATGTCGCATCGGCGAAACCGTTCACGACGCATATCAAACTTCAGAATTTTTCTGCTGACGAAGAATTAGGCGAAGGGCCAAATCTTAAGGTAAGTCAGGGTGCGGTTTCTATTTCGCAATCCAAAAACAACGATGCCAACGCACGCAGTGGCGCACCAGCGCGTCCCGGCATCGAGGCCGAACTCGCCGCGATCTGGAGTGATGCGCTCGCCATACCGCCACCGGGCCGCGATGCCAATTTTTTCGATCTCGGTGGTGATTCATTGCTGGCGATGCAAGTGCATTTCAGATTGCAAGACCGCTTCCCCGACAAGCCCCTCACGGTGACAGACCTGATCCGCTTCCCGACAATCGCCTCACTGGCAGCGTTACTCGGTGCGGAAACTGACCAGACGGCAGAGCCAATCGCCGATGCACCTCGTCCGGAGCCGGTCTATTTCGGCGCGACAGACCGGCTGCTGTTTGGCATGTTTCATTCCGCGAATAGTTTGCCATCGCGCGGTGCTATTCTGTTTTGCTATCCCATCCCGCCTAAATATCAGTTGTGCTATGGCGCGTTCAAGCGCCTTGCCGGTGCACTTGCGCGCGAGGGTTTTGATGTTCTCCGCTTTGACTACACGGGCATTGGCGATTCATCTGGGGAGGCGGCGGACGCGAGCGTCGAGCGCTGGGGTGGGGATGTCGATACGGCACTTGCGTATCTCCGGTCCCGCAGCGCAGGCCATGGTGTATCTCTGGTGGGGATGCGACTCGGTGCCGCCCTAGCAGCACAGGCATCTGCGCGTGTTGGGACTATTGATCGACTTGTGCTGTGGGAGCCCGTCGTCGTCGGAAACGAATATGTGAATGAGCTGGTGGCGATGAGCAAAGCGCATCCCTCACCTGCCGACGCGTTACGTGACGGTTTCGATTTTTACGGCTTTCCGGTGACGGCAAAATTACAGCATGGCCTGCGAGACTTGTCGTTGGTCGACACGCCGCCGACAGCGTTTCGCACGCTCCTGATTGAGTCGAATCCACGGCCCGCATCGTTGGCACTTGAAGCGATAGTCAACGGAATGCGGCGCGAGACAATTCCAGGCCTTGGCGACTGGGATAGCGCGCTCAAAGACGACCATATTATTGTGCCGCTGGCTCATGTGAAACGCATCATCGAGTTCCTGACGGCGCCATGAGCGCGCTCTTTGAGCAGGCCCATTGGTTTGGGCCGACGAAGAACTTGCTTGGCATCGTTACCTTGCCGCCGCCCGGCACGCTGTTGCGTGGTCCCGGCATCGTGCTGATGAATCCGGGTACGCTGCACCGTGTCGGTGGCGCCCGACTGAATGTGCGCCTTGCGCGGCGACTCTCGGCACAGGGTTTTGCGAGTATTCGTTTCGATCTTTCCGGCCTTGGTGATAGTGAGCCACGGCATGATGTCCGCCCCTACCTGGAAAGCATGGCATTTGATGTGCAATGCGCGATGGATCATTTGACAACACTCACCGGCTTAACGCGATTCGCGCTTGTGGGTCATTGCAGTGGCGCCGCCGTTTCATACACCGCATCAGTATTGGACGCACGGGTGATGGCGCTAGTGCAGATCGAAGGCTTCGCTTATCGCACTCCACGCTACCAGCTCTATCGCTGGCGCCGGATTCTGTTCAAGACAGAAAACTGGTCCGCATTATTGCGCGGAGAGAAAAATTTACGTCCGATACTCCGCCGCGGTATCGATGCATTGCTGGGGAAAAAAGCCCGCGCAAATTTGCCTGCCGTGAAGGCACAGTCCATCGAAGCGGCGCGAGGGCCAATACGCGCTCCTGCAGATCTACTCCCGCCGCAGGCGGAAATGAAATTGGCGCTTGGTCAGCTCATCGGAAGACGCGTTCGGATGCTAAATATTTTCGCTGGCGGTGACCATCACTACTACAGCTATCGCGGACAATTCGCAGACGCGTTTGTCGGTCTCGATTTTATGGGGCTACTTGAAGTCGATTACGTTGCGGACGCGGATCATTATTTTTCAGCCCCGCAACATCAGGCGTGGCTCGATGAGCGTATCGCGAAAATGATCGAGAAAAGCGCGCTGGATATTTAAAAACTATCCTGCTGCCTTTCTATCGCATCGCCTCACTGCGCTAGTTGAACAAGCGCGGCCCTCTTCACGCAGTCTTCAAATCAGCCGCCTCAATCGGCAACTTCCGCACCCGCTTCCCCGTCGCTGCAAATACCGCATTGGCAACGCTTGGCCCGCAGGTCGCGACCACCGGCTCGCCAATACCGCCGGGTTGTTCAGTGGATGCCACCAGATGCACATCGACCACCGGCATTTGGTTCATCCGCATCACCGGGTAATCGTGGAAATTGCTTTGCTCGACCCGGCCATCCTTGAACGTGATTTTGGACAGCAGCACTGCGGACAACCCGTAGGCCACACTTGATTCCACCTGTGCTTTGACGATGTCGGGATTTACCATCGTGCCGCAGTCCACCGCGCAGGTGACCCTATGCACACGCACGGCACCTTTGTCGATGGAAATTTCCGCGACTTGTGCGACGTAAGTGCCATAACCTTCCATCAGCGCGACGCCGTGGAACCGACCCTTCGGTGCTTTTCCCCAACCAGCTTTTGTCGACGCGATACTCAACACATTGCGATAACGTTCAGCGTCTTTACCGCTGAGCATCGCCATCCGATAGGCAACCGGATCTTTCGCCGTTGCTGCTGCCAGCTCGTCGATAAAACTTTCATTGGCAAAGCAATTCAACGCATGCGATACCGAGCGCCAATAGCCGACACGCACACCGGCATCGTGTATCGCCATCTCTACCGTCGTGTTGGCAATGTTATAGGGCAACAGGGATGCCTCAGTCATGAACGGATCGATGCCATCTTTAACGACTGGCGGAAATAGTCGCGCCGTGACCGAAGGCGAAGTGAGTCGGAATTTCATTGCGACCGGATTGCCATTTGCATCCAATCCAGCTGAAAGCGTGTTCAAACTGACCGGGCGATAAAAATCGTGCGTCATATCGTCTTCGCGCGTCCAGATCAGCTTCACCGGTTTGCCAACGGCTTTGGAAATCTGTATCGCTTGCACGATGAAATCGACGTCGATCCGCCGCCCAAATCCACCACCCAGAAAAGTCGTGTGCACCTTCACTTTTTCTTTTGGCAGGCCGGTGATCTGCATCGCCACACCTTCTGCCAATTGTGGAAATTGCGTCGGGCCGTAAATGTCACAGCCATCTTTGCGCACGTCGGCTGTGAAATTCATCGGCTCCATCGTGGCATGAGCGAGAAACGGTAGCTCGTAGCTGGCTTCAATCTTCTTGGCGGCACCAGCCATGGCTTTATCAGCATCGCCTGTTTTCTTTAATGTCGCGGCAGGTTTTGTGAGCGCGTCTTTGAGTCCCTGCGAAATACTGGCCGATGAGAGCGCAGCGCCCTTGCCATTGTCCCAGGTGATTTTGAGTGCATCGCGTGCAGTCTTGGCTTGCCAGAATGATTTGGCCACCACCGCCACGCCGTCGTCTATTTTTACGACTGCGATAACACCGGGCATGGACTTCGCTTTGGTGTCGTCCACGCTGAGCGGTTTGCCACCCAGCACAGGGCACTGCGCCAGCGAGGCGATCAGCATGCCCGGCAGTTGCACGTCGATGCCGTATTCGGCTTTACCCGTCACCTTCGCCGGTGTGTCCAGACGCTTGACTGGTTTGCCGATAATCTTCCACGCCTTAGCGTCTTTGAGCGTGACATCTTTAGGCACTGGCAGGCTAGCGGCTTTGGGTGCTAGCTGGCCGTAAAAAAGTTTCTTGCCACCTTTGCTGAACACCATGCCGTTATCAGCGCGGCAATCGGACTCCGGAATTTTCCATTCCTGTGCAGCAGCAGAAATGAGCATCATGCGCGCCTGTGCGCCGGCCTTGCGCAAGCCATCGAACGCATCGCGCACGCTGGTAGAGCCACCTGTCAGTTGTCCGCCAAGCAGCGCATTGATATAGACGGGGTCAGCGCCAGCCATTTCTATTTTTACGCGGCGCAAATCGACGTCGAGTTCTTCGGCCACCAGCATCGGCATCGACGTGTAAGTGCCCTGACCCATCTCAGCGCGGTGGCAAATGATGGTGACGGTGTTATCGCTGCCCACGCGCACCCAGCCGTTCATTGCTGTGGTGGTTGCTGCGGTTTTGCTTAAAGCCTGAATGCTGAATCCCACCATCAGCGCGCCTGACAACGCAGCGGAGGTTTTCAGAAAATCGCGGCGACCACTATTTTTTAATGTGCTCATGTTCACGCCTCCTTCTTGCCGGACATCTGTGCAGCGGCCTTGTGGATCGCCGCGCGCATGCGCTGATATGTCCCGCACCGGCAGATATTGCCGCTCATGGCTTCATCGATATCAGCGTCCGAGGGATTTTTGTTTTTCGTCAGTAACGCAACCGCCGACATGATCTGGCCGGACTGGCAATAGCCGCACTGCGGTACATCGAGTTCGATCCATGCCTTTTGCACCGGGTGCAGGCCCTTGCCGGAAATACCTTCGATGGTGGTGATTTTCTTTCCCTCGCACGCAGACAGCGGTGTCGAGCATGAGCGCGTAGGCTCGCCATTGATGTGCACCGTGCAGGCACCACAAAGCGCCAAGCCGCAGCCAAATTTGGTGCCATTCATTTTGAGGTCATCACGCAGCGCCCAAAGTAGCGGCGTGTCCGGACTCGCGTTAATGGTGACGGCTTTGCCGTTGACAGTCAGTTTTGCCACGATCATTTCCCCTTGGTTCGGTTGAACAGCGCCAGCGGGAAAATGTACGCCGATGCGGGGAAAATGTAATGCTGTGGCGCACAAAT
>JANOQY010000257.1:0-2829 GCA_031414995.1 Betaproteobacteria bacterium | reverse complement strand
TGATGAGAAGGCAACGCCTGCACGGATCATCGGGGTACTCTTTGGCGTCGCGGGGATCGCGGTGATGATCGGTGTTGACGCGCTGTCGGGGATGACGAGCGGCCTGCTCGCCCAAATCGCCTGTTTAGGTGCCACACTCTGTTATGCACTGGGCAGCATTTACGCGCGCAAATTCGGCGCAAGCGGGATGGCCCCGCTTAGCATCGCGACGGGCCAAGTGCTGACCTCTGCCATCATCATGCTCCCCATCGCCCTGATCACCGACGCGCCGTGGACGCTTCCTCTGCCGGGCGCGTCGTTCTGGCTCACCACCGGGGCGATAGCGGTGTTTTCAACAAGTCTGGCCTATTATCTCTACTTCCAACTCCTCGAAAGCGCAGGCGCATCAAATTCGCTGCTGGTAACGTTCTTGATTCCCATCGTCGCTGTGTTGCTGGGCGCGGCGTTTTTGGGCGAACGTTTTTCGCTCAATCAGGGGGCGGGTGTGCTGTTGATCGCGGTGGGGTTGGTGCTGTTAGATGGGCGGGTTTTGCAGCGGGGTAAGTCTAGTTAGAAAAAGGCAACTTGCGGCTCTGAGAAATGAAAATCAACTAACGATACCTGCGAACCTATACGCTAATTAGAGCCATATATTGCAAAGCTGGTTCACCAGAATTCTCATCAATGATTTCCACTGGAGTAACGTAGGTTATTGCCTCAGCTACTTTTTTTGATGCAATATTACCCTCCCCTACGACTAATTCTAGGTAGAAGGATTTTACTCCGTGCTGGCTCAGCCCATTGCTCAATTCAGCGATTGCTGCTTGTGAAATACCTTTGGCACGACCTTGGCCTCGCAAGTGTTCCGCCGTGGCGTAGCCAAGTTGGAAAACTGGTTTTCCTTCAAATTCCGGGGCCATACAAAAAACTGCCATGCTTGTGATGTTTTTCCCATCTTTATGGACATAGGTGTAGCGTGGCTGACCATTGGGCTCGTCATAATGAATATACATTTAGATCTAAAGTGCCGCGCTGCAATTTAATCTCGCCAGCCTCCAATGCGGGCTGAAACGTAATGAATGCATCCATCGGATTTGCCATACCGGGCATGTTCAATTTCCAAGTTGTTAAAGAAAAAAATGTACCACTAACTAAAATATCAGTAAATGGTTTTAATTGACTCACAAGCAGTAGCTCGTTTGTTTGCACACTCTAAGACACTCAAACCAACACATTTTCCAATCTTGGCACCCTCCCCCAACCATGATATCATCCCCCAATGGCTAAACTCGATCCCATCGTTTCCGAATTTGAAAGCGACGAAGCTGCTGAGGCTTATGACGTTTGGTTCCGCGCCAAGGTGCAGGCTGCGCTCGATTCGAATGAGCCGGACATTCCCCACGAACAGGTAATGCGCGAAATCGGAGATATTATCGAAGGGCATCGCAGTGCGGCAAATCGTCTGGGCCGCTGATGCCCGTCGTGATGCCGCAGCAATCTTCAACTTTATAGCGGAGCGTAATGCGCCTGCGGCAGATCGCATGAAAGCACTGATCGCCGAGAAAACCCAGCAATTGATTGATTTCCCTTTCATCCACCGCGTCGGACGGGTGCCCGAAACACGCGAGGCCGTCATTCATCCCAACTATATCATTATCTACCGCGTGGATAATAATCGCATTCGCATTTTAAGCATCATCCACGCACGGCAACTTTACCCTTAGGTTCGGTTCAAGACTTTCAAAACCAGGAGTTTGATTGCCGAATGCGTTTCTGGTATTTGATTAAATATGGCTAAACTTGATCCCATCGTCTCCGAATTTGAAAGCGACGAAGCCGCTGAGGCTTACGACGTTTGGTTCCGCGCGCAGGTTGAGGCCGCTTTGGCTGAAACTGGCCCCGGCATTCCCCACGAGCAGGTAATGGCTGATATACGGGAGATGTTGGCGAAACATCGGGATGCTCCTTCAAGAGGTGTTTCCAACACGCACCCGTCACCCTGAACTTGTTTCAGGGTCTATCCTTCAACAAGGGAAGGCGGGACTCGTTTAGAGATGGATGCTGAAACAAGTTCAGCATGACGGTGTGGGGTTGATAGCGCTCTCTTTCGTCGTGCGCGCCTCTCCACTTGCCCCCGCTGCCATCGTTCCCTAAGCGTTCGCGCGTGACTCAGGCTGCCCTTACCGACGAACCCTCCTATCTGCGCGGGCTTAATCCGCCGCAGCGTGAGGCTGTGCTGACGAGTGAAGGCCCGGTGCTGATGCTTGCTGGCGCTGGCACGGGGAAGACGGCGGCGCTGACCGCGCGGCTCGCGCATTTGATCGCGACGCGCAAGGCGTGGCCGTCCGAAATCCTCGCCGTCACCTTCACCAACAAAGCCGCACGCGAGATGAAGGAGCGTGTGGGTCGGATCATTGGCGACGCGGTTGAGGGAATGCCGTGGCTGGGCACATTCCACGCGATTGGCGCAAAAATGCTGCGCCGCCATGCCGAACTGGCGGGTTTGCAAAGCAATTTCAGTATCCTTGATACCGATGATCAGCTCCGTGTGATGAAACAGTTGATCATCGCGGCGGATTTGGACGAGAAACGCTTCACTGCGCGCGCGCTAGGCGGGTTGATTGATCAGTGGAAGAATAAGGGGCTAATCCCCGCCGATATAGACGCGGGTGAGAGTGAGCGCTTCGCGAATGGCAAGGGCGCGCTGCTTTACGCGCAGTATCAGGAGCGGCTGAAGACGCTCAACGCCTGCGATTTCGGCGATCTGTTGCTCCATATGCTGACGATCCTCAAAAAGCACCGCGATGTGCTTGAGACGTATCAGACGCGGTTCAAATATATCCTTGTTGA
>JANOQY010000256.1:0-11426 GCA_031414995.1 Betaproteobacteria bacterium | reverse complement strand
TCTTCGCGAAGCTCGAATGCAACAATCCGGCGGGTTCGATCAAGGATCGCATCGGCCTGCGCATGATCGAAGCTGCCGAACGCGACGGCAAGATCAAACCCGGTGGCACCATTGTTGAAGCCACTGCGGGCAATACCGGATTGGGGTTGGCGTTAGCCGCGATTCATAAGGGCTATAAGTTGCTGTTGGTGATTCCTGACAAGATGAGTCAGGAGAAAATTTTCCATTTGCGCGCGATGGGTGTTGAGATCGTCATGACGCGCTCGGATGTTTCCAAAGGCCACCCCGAGTATTACCAGGACATGGCCAAACGGATCGCCGCCGAAATGCAGGCGCGCGGGCAAAGCGCACATTGCATCGACCAATTTTCAAATCCAGCCAACCCGCAAACGCACGAAAACTGGACCGCGCCGGAAATATGGCAGCAGATGGAACACAGGCTCGATGCCGTCGTCGCGGGCGTCGGCAGTGGCGGCACCATTACCGGTATGGGCCGCTATTTTCAACGCGTCGCGCCGCATGTGGAAATGGTGCTGGCCGATCCGAAGGGTTCGATCCTCAATGAGATCGTCAACACCGGCACACACGGGCCCAGCGGTTCATGGCTAGTCGAAGGTATCGGCGGCGATTACGTGCCCGCTAATCTCGATATCACGCTCGCGAAAAAGGCTTATGCGATTGGCGATGGTGAAGCACTGCTCGCGGCGCGTGAACTGCTGCAAAAGGAGGGCATCATGGGTGGGTCATCCACCGGCACGCTGCTGGCCACTGCCCTGCGATATTGCCGCGAACAAACCACACCAAAACGCGTGGTGACCATCGTCTGCGATGTGGGCGGCAAATATTTATCGAAGATGTACAACGATTACTGGCTTGTTGATCAGGGCATCATCGAGCGGGCCGTCAAAGGCGATTTGTCCGATCTCGTCGCGCGCCATCACAATGACCGCGCCACCATCACCATCAAATCCGACGACACGCTGCAAACCGCCTATGCGCGCATGAAGCTTTATGATTTTCAGCAACTGCCGGTATTGGACAACGAACAAGTCGTCGGCATCATCGACGAGTCCGACATCCTGATGGCCGTGATCGGCGATGAGTCGCGCTTTACGACCAAGGTTGTCGGCGCGATGACAGAGAAAATTAAAACCATTCAAGTGTCCGAGCCTGTCGCCGCATTGCTGCCGATTTTTGACAAAGGCTTTGTGGCGATCGTGCAGGACGGCGAGAAATTTCTTGGGCTGATTACGCGTTACGATTTACTTAACTACTTACGTCGCAGGACGAAATAATCATGACAACCAAACATCTCTTCGGCACCCGCGCCATTCACGCCGGGCAAGAACCCGACCCCACCACCGGCGCCGTGATGCAACCCATCTACGCCACCTCCACTTACGTGCAATCGAGCCCCGGCGTACACAAGGGTTTCGAGTACGGTCGCACCCACAACCCCACCCGCATGGCCTTCGAGCGCTGCGTGGCGGATTTGGAAAACGGCGTGCAGGGTTTTGCATTTGCCTCGGGTCTCGCCGCATCAGCAACGATTCTTGATGCGCTGGACACTGGCAGCCACGTCATCGCGCTGGACGATTTATACGGCGGCAGTTATCGCCTGTTTGAAAACGTGAGGAAGCGTTCCGCCGGACTCGAATTCACCTTCATGGACATGACCGATCCTTCGAAAATAGAAGCCGCCATCAAGCCAAACACGAAAATGATCTGGGTGGAATCGCCCAGCAATCCACTATTGAAACTGGTCGATCTCTTTGCCGTCGCGGCCATCGCAAAAAAACACAACCTGATTTCGGTTGCCGACAACACCTTCGCCACGCCATACGTCCAGCGGCCACTCGATCACGGTTTCGATCTTGTCGTACATTCCGTCACCAAATATTTAAACGGCCACTCCGACATGGTCGGCGGCATGGTGGTCGCGCGTGAAAAGGGTGAACTCGCTGAACGCCTCACCTATCTGCACAACGCCATCGGTAGCATCCTTGGGCCGTTCGATTCTTTCCTTGCCATGCGTGGCTTGAAGACGCTGCATCTACGCATGGAGCGCCATTGCGAAAGTGCGTTGGCGATTGCACAGTGGTTGGCGACGCATCCGAGAGTGGAAAAAGTTTTTTATCCCGGTCTGACGTCACACCCGCAACACGCGCTTGCGAAAAAACAAATGAACGGATTCGGCGGCATGGTCACACCGATTCTCAAAGGCAATCTCGACGACTCGCGGCGATTCCTTGAGCGCCTGAAAATTTTTGTGTGCGCAGAAAGTTTGGGCGGTGTGGAGAGTCTCGCCGAGCACCCCGCGATCATGACGCATGCGTCGATACCGGCGCATATTCGCAAGACGCTTGGGATTAGTGACAGTTTGGTGAGGCTGTCGGTGGGGGTTGAGGACCTTGCAGATTTGAAGGCGGATATTGAGCAGGCACTGGCGTAATGCGCCAACATCTATCAATGGCTAAGCGTTCAGCTTAATATTGGCTGGGAAAGCTCACCAGTGCTAGAACCTTCGACCCGTCTCAGGCGTTTCCGCTTTCATCTGATTTTGCTCGGTCATAAGAAGCTACATTTGGGTTAGGTAAACTTGAAGGGCCTTTTAATACAGTGGCGTTTAGCTTGAACCTACGCTGACGAATACATCCGAAGGAAAACGAAGCCAGTTTCTGCAATCCATCGCTGGCCGGGACTGTGATCACGCAAGCTTGGACTCGATATGAAAGTAACCGTCTGTATCAGCACCTGGAATCGGTCTGCATCGCTAAAACGCACATTGGATAGTCTTGTGGCGATGCGAAAACCTTCTGGTATCGATTGGGAATTGCTCATAGTGAACAATAACTCCAGCGACGATACGAATGAAGTGATCGATAGCGTCGCGGATTTATTACCAGTGCGACGCGTATTTGAAAAAGCGCAAGGGTTGTCTAATGCGCGCAATGCCGGTGTGCAAGCGGCGCGTGGTGATTACATATTATGGACTGATGACGATGTCGTCGTTGGATCTGAATGGCTCGCAAATTATTGTGCTGCGTTTGATCAGCGGCCGGCGGCGGCAATATTTGGTGCCTCGGTCCGTCCTTCCTTTGAGGGGCCGGTGCCAGCTTGGCTTGAACGAGGCTGGCGCGTTGTTCCTTCTGCTTTTGCCGCGATCAATTTCGGGTCTGAAGCGCTGCCGCTTTCGGCCAAAAAACTTCCGTTTGGCGCAAATTTTGCACTGCGGCGCGCCGAGCAATTACAACACCTTTTTGACCCGAAACTCGGTGCGAGCCCAGAGGGGAAATATTATGCGGAAGAGACCACGGTCATGTTGGCAATGCTGGCGCAAGGCGCAGAGGGATGGTGGGTGCCGGATGCGCCTGTACAGCACATTATTCCGCGGGAACGCATGACGCTGGATTACATAAAAAGCTACTTCGAAAGAACGGGCCGGACAGATTATTATCTTTACTCACGCATGAAAATCCAGCGGAGGCCTCGCATACTCGGCAGACCCCCATGGGTATGGCGAGGCATCGTTGAAAATGAATTCAGATATTGGTACTCGCGGGCGTTGCAGCCGGTAGAACTGTGGCTCCTCGCACTGCGTAATCGCTCTACTTCTCGCGGCCATTTTGAGGAGAGCCGACTTTGGTGAGAGGAGATTTAATACCACCCAAGACCGATCAGAATCCTTGACGACGCGACAGCCAAACTAAAACGGCCTTTGTGGAAACTGATTAGACATGTGGCCCGCCACGCGAAAGCAGTGCTTTGAACCCCAGAAACACAGTGTATGCGGTCCATTTAATCGTTGGTCGCCAACTCCAAGCCACTTTCGCCAACGTAAACGCTGTGTGATCATCCTTCACGCGTGATGCCGCCAGCGCAAGATGCCGATATGCGAAACCGGCCAACTCATTTGCGTAGTGACGGGCTTCAGCGGAACGGCAGCATCGCGTGAGATGATGTGCAACTTGAGTCTCCGCAAAGGCTTTCTCATTGTGATCCAGCTGTGTTGACGCATTGTCAGCGCGCGTTCGATCAGGAATACTGTGGATAGATACGGTTTGATGCCGATATTTTATATGACGCGCTCCGTCCACCGCCCTTACAAAGAGGTCCATATCTTCTTGGTATCGAACGCTTTCCCAAAAGCCACCAATCTTGACTAATAACGCTTTTCTAAAAACGCATGTGTTTATGTGCGCGTGGGATTCCGTCAGCGCTTCGCCTTTAGAGATCAACACACCAGACCGGGATGAGGTTGCTCTTGTGTGCAGCTTTTTGACCAACTGCGGCAGCCAAACTGCACGTACCATTTCTCCGTCTGCATGGGCGGCCTGATTGGCGAACATCAAGTCCAACGACACGTCCGACGAAAATGCACTCACCATATTTTCAATATGCTCATTGTCGCACCAGTAATCATCGTCGTCGCAGAAGGCGATGAGATCGCCACTGGTCCGCTCAACCCCCTCATTTCTGGCGCGTGATGGACCGCTACCATTCGAGCCACCGCTCGATAGGTTGGTATAGATAGCGTTTTCGGTGAGAGAATCGACAAGGATTTCATTCTTGCGCGCGTTTTCTCCACTGGATCCATCATCGACCACAACAATCTCAATGTCTGGATAGGACTGGCTCGTGATGGCACTTAGCGCCCTTCTTAGTTCAAGGGGCCGATTTCGGGTTGCCACCACTACGGAAACGCGCATGACTGGATCCACAACTTGTGCCTCGGATCAAAACTATAATCTAACTTGCTGTCCGACAAGCCTGAGAGTCGGTCTGATCCGACGATTACAACGTTACAATATTTACGCCCACCGATTAGGCATGACACCAAAAAACCCTATATGTCTTGTTTCAGCGCTGCGCTATTCCAGGGCATCACTCTGACGCGGTTTGCGATAGCAGGTCAAAACAAAATTCAGCTTAACGCGCTTAGGCTAGCCCAAAAGAGAAGCTCTTGAAAATACTCGTACTTGGTGCTGACACGCAAAGTTTTCTAACGGTCGTTCGATCCTTGGGCCGAGCCGGGCATGAAATACATGTGGCGTGGCACGTTGAAGGTGGCGCAGCGGCGTTCAGCAGGTATATTCGCGGCAAACACAAGTTGACTCCGTATCGTACAGACGACTCTTCATGGCCAGCCGAGTTTCAGGCACTCCTCTCTACAAACCGAATCGATCTTGTCGTTCCTTGCCACGACTCCGCCATTTTCCCGCTACAAGCGGTGCAGGGCAATCTTGCGGTGAGTGCAAGGCTATACACACTTCCACAAGAGATGTATCAGATAGTCAACAGCAAGATAAGAATGTATCAAATCGCAGATGATCTCTCTATTCCTGTTGCCAAAGGCGCAACGGTAACCTCGAAAGAAGAAGGACGTGAAGCCCTGAATGCGCTAAGTGGCCCTTGGGTTTTCAAGCCTGATGTCTCCTATTCTGGCGGGCAGTTTTCCACACGCAATTCAGTAAAAAAAATATTCGGCATAGATGAGGCGCTCCGATTAATCCCGGAATTTCTTTCTCTGGGCAGATTTCAAATCCAGCAAAATTTTATCGGCATCGGCACGGGAGTAGAGGTTTTATGCGAACACGGAGAAATATTGCTGGAGTTTCAGCATATTCGTGTGCACGAACCGCTGCATGGTGGCGGCAGTTCATATCGAAAGGGCATACCACTTCACCCTGGCATGCGAGATGCAACAAAAAAACTCATGGCATACCTGCGGTACACAGGGGTGGCCATGGTGGAATTCAAATGGAACCAATCGAATGACCAGTGGATATTCATTGAGCTAAATCCACGCTTTTGGGGGTCGCTACCGCTGGCTGTCGCGTCGGGTGCCAATTTTCCGCTAGCCCTTGTTGAACTGTTGATGTTTGGAAAACGACCCATTCGCGACAAGATTCGATCTGACTTGTACGCGAGAAATCTGGCACGGGATATCGACTGGCTGGCTACAAACATCCGTGCGGACAAGCGCAATCCTGCGCTATGTTCCCTGCCGGGAACCGACGTGCTTAAAGAAGCATTGCACATCTTACGAGGCAAGGAGCGTTGGGACACTTTGGCATTGGACGATCCAGCACCATTCTTTCGGGAGGTATCGCTAATTTTGACGAGCAAAGCGCGCGCGCTGATTCGCAGGATTGTCTGCACACGCTCATATCTGGTCGCAACCAAAACCTGGCGCCGTGCCCGGCTGCAAAAAAAATTACTCAGCGCCCGAAATATCGGTTTTGTTTGCTACGGCAACATCTGTCGGAGCCCATTTGCAGAGCAATATGCGCAGAAAAGCACGCCTCGAATACATTTTTTTTCGGCGGGATTCCATCAAACTGAACAGCGCCCTTCGCCCGAGGACGCAATTGCCGCCGCCAATACGCTCGGCGTTAATCTGTCCGCCCACAAGAGCCGCTTATTGTCGCCGACTGATATGCAACGGGCAGATATTTTGTTTGTTTTTGATAGAAGCAATCTTCGCCAAATGCATTTCAGCTTTTCCGAAGCGATGCCCAAGACGTTTCTCCTGTCAGACTTATCTGCCACTCAAGGTATCGAGGTCGAGGATCCGTGGGGCCATGACGTAGGGTTTTTCTCACACACCTACCGTACCATCCAATCTTGCATTGATGCATTGGCTGGTGCTTAAAAAATGTGTGGGTTGCTTTCTGTCAACGTCACAATGCCTTTCCTCAAATCCCCGCAACCGTCTTCGTCACGTAAAACCATTCGTTACCCGGCGCAGCCTTGGCGTCCGGAAACAAAATACAGCCGTCGTCTTCGGCGGTTAGCCGCGTGCCGTCGTGTCTGGTGCCGATCAGATCGCCTTTGCTTAAACGATCAAAACTCGCCCACGCGCGGCTGAAGGTATCGCCAACATTATTTTTATCGTGGACTTCAACCATGCGCAGCGCTTCATATTTTTCAACAGGTTCAGGCGACGGCGATGATGTGAGGCCGAGAAACGCGAGCGTATTAAGAATCGCGCGGTAGCCAACTTCCGGCGCGGACGGATCATCGTGTGCGCCACATTCGAGTGTGATCGCGTAGCCGCCGACCGAACGCATGTATTCGGTGGTGCCCACGCCGTAGCGTGGATCGGTGTTGAGCGCGGCGGAACGGTTGCCATTTGGAGCTTGATCACGTACTCGCCGCTCAACGCCTTTTGCATAGGTGTTCAACCAGCCATCAACAAATCGATGCACGCCGAGATGTTTGGCGAGCGCTCTTTCTTTGTCGAAATGCTTGAACGGCTGCAACGTGCCGGTATTGTTTTCAGGCCCGAGCATGGCGAATGCGGGATTTTGCGCGCGCGTTGAATGGAGGTCGAGCAGCACTTCGTGTGCCGCGAGCAGCGGGCACAGCCAGTTTGCAATGTGATCTTCAAAATCGGCAGGTTGCGCGACCGGATATAGATTGCGATTCAGGTTGCGGTCGCCCACGCGTTCACCGCGCGCGTACGCCAGCGGATTGGTGATGGGCACAAACGTGACGGACCCACTGACGATACTCAAGCGCTGGTGTTCGATGTCATCGAGCACACGATGAATGGCCTTTGTGCCGCAGGTCTCGTTACCGTGCACAGCACCCGTCACAATGAGGCGCGGCCCGGCTTTTCGCCCGGTGAAGTTAATGGATTTAAAATCCAAACCGATTGATGTTGCAGACAATTTGTTACTTTCTGTCATGTGCGGAATGTGTGGTGGGCCGTGATGGACTTGAACCATCGACCAAAGGATTATGCTTTACCACTTCGGCTTTCGCCGCCCGTTTCCGGTTTGTGGTCTGGACTCTACCTTGCCTTTCGGCTTTCCCGTCGAGTCTCTACACGTTCCCCGCGAGGGGCTTCGCTCGGTATTGGCACGCAAATTTTCTTGCAAGAGCTTTCACCGAATTTGAGAAATTCTACGTCCAGGCAGAGCGAACTTACCTGGCGCAACCCATCAAAATCAGCCATGCGCAACTTTTGCACTTGTTACGTTTAGGCTTTTTCTACTAAGTCCTCTGCTCTAACCAACTGAGCTAACGGCCCACACATAATTATCCCACGACGCGCGGCCAGAATCAGTATGTGGCTGGAGGCGAATCAATTCAACAAACTCTAGCATTGGCGGGCATCTCAGGCACTTTTCGACACGCAATGCCCGCCAATGCTAGAGTTTGCAAATAATTTATTCAACTACTGTCGGGTCGGGAAATAATGTTTGCCTCAATCATCTGCCGCATCTCTTCATCAGAATAACCAAGTGAGCGCAGCACTTCTTCGTTGTGCTCACCAAGTTGCGGCGGATTGAGACGCACACCGGGGCGCTGGCCATCGAGCATCATGGGCAGCAGTGGCGTACGGGTTTGCTGACCATCGGGCAGCGTCATCGGTGCAAGACCGCCGGTGGCGGCAAGATGCGGATCATCGAGTAAATCCTGCGGACGCGTGATCGGCGCAAATGGCAATCCGTGTTTTTCAAATATTGCGCCCAGCGCTGCGGCTGAATGTTCGGCCAGTCGGGCGCGCAAGATCGGCATCATCCAGTCGCGTGCTTCGACGCGCGCGTTATTGCTGTTGATGCGTGCATCCGCTTTCAAATCCGCAAATCCGAATGCATCGCAGAAAATCGCCCACTGCGTATCGCTAACCACGGCGAGAAATATCTGCTCTCCATCTTTCACCGTAAATACGTCGTACACCGCCCAGGCAGAAATCCGCGCGGGCATTGGCGAAGCCGCTTTCCCGGTAATGGCAAACTGCATCATGTGTTGCGCGACGAGGAAAACATTGTTTTCAAACAGCGCCGATTGCACTTCCTGTCCTCGGCCTGTGTGGGCGCGTTGCATCAGCGCTGCCATCGCACCGATCGCACCGAACATGCCGCCCATGATGTCGTTCACGCTGGAGCCTGCACGCAACGGGTCGCCCGGCCGACCGGTCATGTAGGCCAGCCCGCCCATCATCTGCACCACTTCATCGAGTGCGGTGCGATGGTCATACGGCCCCGGCAAAAAGCCTTTGTGACTCACATACACGAGGCGATCATTGAGCTTCGACAGCGAGGCGTAATCGAGTCCGAGCTTTTGCATCGTGCCAGATTTGAAATTTTCGCTGACCACGTCGGCCGTGGCGATCAATCTGTGTGCCGCCGCCAAGCCTTCTGGATTATGCAAATCCAGCGCAACACTTTTTTTGTTGCGGTTGAACATCGCAAAAAATCCCGCGCCGGAACCTAACAACTTGCGCGTGTTGTCACCATTGATGGGCTCGACCTTGATGACCTCGGCGCCAAGATCGCCAAGCACCATGCCGCAGGTCGGGCCCATCACCATGTGGGTAAATTCGACTACGCGAATCCCGGCAAGTGGCAACGCAACCGGAGCAGTTTGGTCGGTCATTGCGATGTCCCGCGCGACGAATGCCCCTGACGAAAACCCTTTGGCAACCCTGCTTCCGGCGTCATGCCGTAAATCGGTTCGTCTGGCAGGCCGGCTTTTAGCGCTTCACGCGCAGCGATCAGGGCATTCAAATCGACCCCGGTGGATACGCCCATCGCTTCGAACATGAACACGAGATCCTCCGTCACAACATTCCCAGAAGCACCCGGCGCATAGGGACAGCCGCCCAAGCCGCCGAGGGACGAATCAAATGTACGCACGTCTGCCTCAAAGGCCGCGAGGCAATTGGCAAGCCCCAGACCGCGTGTATTGTGCATGTGCGCTGCACCGGTCTTGTCGCCAATTTCCGCGCGCACGCGGCGAAACAAGCGCTGCACCTGCGCAGGGTTGGCGTATCCCGTCGTGTCGGAAAGTCCGGCATCATCAACACCTGCGGCCACGACACTTGCCGCCAGCCGCACCACATCGTCCTCCGGGACTTCGCCTTGCAGCGTGCAGCCGAAGGCGGTCGAGATACCGGCTTCCACCTTAACCGCTGGCATGATTTCATTTTTCAAGGCAACGATGGCGCGCACTTCATCGACCATCTGTTCGCGCGTCTTCTTCACGTTCGCCAGTGAATGTGCGGCACTCGCCGAGACTGGAATGGTGAGTTTGTGCACGCCTGCCGCGAGCGCCGCCTGCGCACCGCGCAGATTTGGCACCAGCGCCATCACGGTAAGGCCCGGCAGCGTGAGGGCGTGCGCGACGACCTCATTGGCATCAGCCATTTGCGGCAGCATTTTGGCAGGCACAAATGAACAGACTTCGATTTCGCGCAGGCCTGCCTCGTAGAGCGCTGTAATCCAGCGAAACTTGTCGATTGTGGGCATCAAACGGGCAACACTTTGCAGGCCGTCACGCGGGCCGACTTCGCTGATCAATACTTCATTTCCATCGGCCATCTTTTATGTCCTGCGAGATTCGCCTTTGATCGAGAACAGCCAAGGTTCACTGCGCCGCAATGTCTCATGGAAAGCATCAACCTCCGCGATGCGATGCAATGCTAGCCCGACCGAATCCAGACCCGCCAATAACATTTGGCGCTGTAGCGGCGTCAACTCAAACGGATACTCTCTCCCATTTGCATCGGTTACGGTAAGCGTTTCGAGATTGATCACAATTGAAGCTGCGCCTGCACTCGCTTCCATCTGATGCGCCAGACTTGCCACGATGTCTGCTGAAAGCACTACCGGCAGCAAGCCGTTACGAATACAGTTGGCGCGAAAAATGCTGCCGAAAGACGGGGCAATAATAGCGCGAATGCCAAAATCAACCAGCGCCCATACGGCACCTTCGCGAGAACTGCCGCAGCCGAAATTTTCGCCCGCGAGCAAGATGCGGGCGCTGCGATACGGCGCACGATTCAGAATAAATTCTTCGCGTTCCTTCCGGTCCTCGGTATAGCGCCAGTTGGCGAACAACCGCGTGCCTAATCCCGATTTACCGACCTGTGTCATTTCCCGCGACGGAATGATCGCGTCGGTATCGACATTAGCGCGCATCAATGGTGCCGCCGTGCCACGCAGGATGGTAATTGGCTCCATGGTTTAGCGTGCCAGATCCCGAGCGCTGGCAATGCGGCCCATTGTCGCGGACGCAGCGACCGTTGCCGGACTGGCAAGATGGGTACGCACGCCCGGCCCCTGACGGCCCTCGAAATTGCGATTGGTTGTTGAGATAACGCGACGGGCATCGCCAAAACTATCGCCTCCTACATAGAAGCATAACGAACAACCCGATTCGCGCCATTCAAATCCTGCCTCCTTAAAAACGCGATCCAGACCTTCTGCTTCCGCCGCTTTCTTGATTGCCGTTGATCCGGGGACGCACAACGCCTTGACGCCAGACGCAACCTTGCGGCCCCGCAGCACATTTGCCGCCTCGCGCAGATCGGACAAGCGCGCGTTGGTGCATGAACCGATAAAGGCGGCTTCTATCGGAATGGATGCCAGCGGCGTTCCCGGTTGAAGGTCCATATAACGCATGGCCGCCTC